>JAULZJ010000385.1:0-4529 GCA_032117435.1 Candidatus Nanopelagicales bacterium
GCGGAGCGGTCGCGGCCGCCGCTGATCGACTCACGCGCCGCACCCAGCGCGAGGTCACCGTCGACCTCCCGGCCGATCCGGTCACCATGCGCGTCGACCCGGTCGGCATCGCCGAGATCGTCGGCAATCTGCTCGACAATGCCGCGAAGTTCGCCCCCGAGCCGGCCGCCATCGTCACCACCGTCGTCGATCGCCGCAGCGAGGTGGTCATCGAGGTGCGTGACGGCGGCCCGGGCATCCCCGAGGCTGAGCGCGCCGCGGTCTTCGACCGCTTCCATCGCACGCCCGATGCCCGCGCGATCCCGGGCTCCGGGCTCGGCCTCGCCATCGTCGCCTCGGCCGTCGCCGACGAGCGCGGCACCATCACCCTCGCCGACGCCCCCGAGGGTGGCCTGCTCGTGCGCGTCAGCCTTCCGCGCTAGGTGTGTGCACGGTCACCGGCGCAACTCGGTCATCCTGAACGTGTTCACGGATCCCCCCAGTCCGGCGGGTGGCTGGTCATCTCCACGCCCATCGGCGAGTGGAAGGTCACGACACCGCCCGGGTCGCCGTCGAGACGCCAGGTGGAGTCGTGGATGCGCCGGTGGTGGTAGCCGCAGAGGCCGATGAGGTTGGCCAGCACGGTGGGGCCGCCGCGGGAGTGAAAGACGATGTGGTGCACGTGCTCGATGCGGTGCCGGCAGTGTGGGAATCGGCAGTGCACATCGCGCAGGAATACCGCGCGTCGCAGCGCTCGATGGAGCACGCGCACCTTGGGCATCATCGCGATCAGCTGTCCGCGTCGGTCCACCAGCAGCGGGCGCATGGATGAGTCGCACGCGAGCTCGCGCGCAGCCGCTCCGCTGATCGAGTGAGTCGGGATGCCGAATCGCTCCAGCCACGCCGCCTCCGGCGATCCCTCGCTCATGAGCGCGTCGATCGGGACGGTGACGTTGATCGTCGGGCGCTCTCCGGTGATGCGCGGCAGCGCGTCGCCTCCGGTGGCTGACACGGCCGCGTCGAGGAGCACCGAGAGTGCGTCGGCGTTGCGCTGGGAGAGGGGCCGCCGATCAGCATCGGGTGCGTGGTCGCCTAGACGATCGAAGGGATCCGCGCCGCCACCCCCACTGCCCGGCCCAGCACTCGCGCCGCCCGCCCCAGCACCGTCATCGGCACCGGGCACGCGTCGAGCCGACTCCAGGGCTGCGACGAAGCGCGCACCCAGCACCGGATCGAGGTTGCCGTCGACGTGCACCCAACCGTCGAGGTGCGTCGACACGTGCAACTGCGACAGCTCCTGCTGATCGCGCTCATCACGATCGACGGCGTCGGGATCGAAGCGGTGGCATAGCGCCTTCAGGCGCTGGAAGAAGTCCGCGGGCACGCAGGATACGGCCACGGTCGCGATGTCCGCATCGACCGCGACGAGTGCACCGCGCAGGCGAGGGTACGTGCGGTGGATCGTGCGCAGTGCATCCACATGCTGGGAGGAGATCTCCCCGCGAGACCAGGCGCTCGACACCGCGGGGAAGGACTCCAGCAGCGCTCCACGCTCGAAGAGGCCGCGCGTGACTCCGGGGGAGTCGTTGCCGCGACCGTTCATCCACGAGACCGGCGTACGGGCTCCGGCGCCCTCCCACTGGAATCCTCGGGCGAACTTCGCTGTCGTCGCGCTCGTGATGGCCTCGACCTGACGGGAGGCGCGGCGTAGGCGCAGCAGCTGCTCGCCGAGCTCGATGCCGGTCAACCCTGACACTGGGATCTCCGCGAGGGCAGCCGTGGCCTCCTCGAGCATGGCGATGGCGTGCGCCATGGCCATGTCGGTGGAGACGTCAAGCAGGGCAGTCACGGGACCTCGCATAAGACAGAAGATGACCTACGGATTGGCTCCCCGTGCGTCATGCACCGGACCCATCGGTCTCGGCGCGGAGCCCGGCCAACTGCTCCGCTATTCGTCGTGGGTGGATTCATCCGGCGCAACCGCCGACCACGCATCCCACTCTGCCACGGGGGTCTGACAGTCACATTCGGGATGTACGGGAAAGGGGTGCAGTCGCTCCGGGACTAGCATCGCGACTCGTGTCCCCGTCAGCCCCGGCGCCCAGCGCCCCCACCAAGGGTGAGCGCACGCGGCTGGCCATGCTCCAGGCGGCGATCGAGATCCTCGACGCGCAGGGGCCGGAGGGGTTGACGCTGCAGGCAGTGGGTGAGCGCGTCGACCGTCATCCGACCGCCGCGTATCGCCACTTCGAGAGCCGCGATCACCTACTCGCGGAGACACTCGGCTACCTCGTCGCTCAGGTCGCCGAGGAGTTGACGCTTCCCGACGACCCGCGCGAACGCATCATGACGATCGGCCTGGCATTGCGCGGAATGTTCCATCGCTACCCGGGGGCGTCGACGATCTTCGTCACGACAGCAGGTGCGTACGCCGGATCCGCGCAGATGCAACTCATCGTCCTGCAGTCCCTGCGCGATCTTGGCGTCGCGGCCGACCAGATCGCCGAGACGTATCAGATGATCGAGTCGTTCGTCGTCGGAGCGTCACTCTTCGACTTCGCCGCAGCGCCGGGCCATCTGGAGTCCCGCCTGGAGCGGCACGCGGCGGCGGGTGACCCCTCGATGGATCGGCTCGCCACAGCCGCCACCGTGGACGCCAATAACGAAGCGGCCTTCCGGCGTGGTCTCGCGTTGCTGATCCCCCGGGCGCCAAAAAGTCAGGGCAGTTGACCTTCGTCTGATGCGGGCCCTAGGGTCTTTGGGGGGGCGCAGACGGCGTCCGAAGAACGGAGGACGCCATGGGGCGCAGGTCGACCGCTGCAGGAGCGCTCGCGCTGGTGGGAGGTGCCGCGCTGATCGCCGGCTTCTTGACTCCGTTGACGGCGACGGCTGCCCCGTCGGTGTCGCCTCGGTCCGCCCCGTATGTCTACGGGA
This sequence comes from Candidatus Nanopelagicales bacterium, assembly GCA_032117435.1. Lineage (GTDB taxonomy): Bacteria > Actinomycetota > Actinomycetes > S36-B12 > S36-B12 > Mxb001. The sequence continues at coordinate 2,914 of JAULZJ010000385.1, forward strand.
ACTGGGCGACGGTGGGCGCCGGGTTGAACAACACCGTCTACGCCCTGCTCAGCATGAAGGGTGGCACACCGTCCGTCGCCGATGACAGTCTCGTGGCCGTCGGTGTTTTCAGGAATTCCGGCGATGACACAGTGAATCGAATTGCGAAGTACTCGGGCAGCGCGTGGGGAAGTCTTGCTGCTGACGACAGCGGCATCTCGCCGCTAGTGGCGACGACACCCGCATCCGGCAGTGCACCGTCGCGTCCCGGCATCTATGGCGGTGACATCTCGGAGGACGATTCCCTCTACGTCGGAGGCGTTTTCCAGTTCGCCGATGACGACACCGTCAACAACGTCGCCAGGTGGACAGGTAGCGGTTGGCAGCGTCTCGGCAGAGGCCTCCAAAACGCAAAAGTCTCCGACGGCTATGTGGTTCAAGACGTCATCGTCGGCAATGATCCGTCCAATACGGTGGACACTGATTACGCCGATGACACCATCTTTGCGGTGGGCGGCATCACTGGGATCTGCACGAACATCAACAGCTGCCCGGAAGCCAATTCCACCAGTAACTTCCGAGGTGTCGCGCAGTGGAGTGACGACACCTGGACCTTCCTCAGCCCGGCGACCTTCAATCGACAGCCCATCACCGGCGCCTATCTGGACGACACGACGTCGACTGATGACACCCTCATTGTTGCGGGGGAGTTCACACGGATCAACGGCACGCCCGACGACACGTTCAACTACATCGCGGCGTGGTCGTACGCCGATGACACCTGGCACAACCTGGGTTACGGCCTGAACAACGCGGTCTACGGCACAACCGTGCATCCCATCACCGGTGACGTCTATGCGGTGGGCAAGTTCACGGCGCGCTGCAGCAACCTGGCCTGCACGACGACGGAGGACATCTCCGATGGCGTCGCCAAGTGGGATCGGGCCGACGGCCAGTGGTACTCCGTGGGTACGGGGCTGGGTGGCGCTATCAACCTGGACGACATCGGCTTCTCGCCCGACGGGTCAATTGCCTACGTCGTGGGCTTCGGTGGCACAGCGAGTGGCGCGCTCATGAGCGGCATTGCGACGATCTCGGGGGCGAACTTCAACACCGCGACCACGAACGTGAGCGGGACCTGGGGGTACGTCAAGTCAGCCGGGGCAATCGGGGTGACGGGCAACGCTCGATCCGTCATCGTCAACAACGATGGGTCGGTCTACGTGGCCGGCGGATTCAGCAAGGCGGGACCCGTCACAGCCGCGAATGTCGCCCTCTTCACGCCCGGTCCCGAGCCCGACCCCAACGCCCCCGCCACACCACCGGGTCCGCCGCTGAATGTGGTCGCCAAGGGCGGCTGGCAGACGGTGACCGTGAGCTGGGATCCGCCGACGGATCAGGGCACGTATCCGGTGACCAACTACCTGGTGCAGGCCACCCCCGGCGGCAATGTTTGTATCACGCGCCTCACGGACGCCAAGCTCACCGAGTGCACCTACACGAGCCTGAAGCCGGGCACTCAGTACACCTTCACAGTGCAAGGACTCAATGGTGGCGGCTGGGGTCAGCGGTCGGCAGCATCCAATGTTGCGTCGCCGTACGAGCTCAAGATCACCAAGACCGGTCGCAAGAAGCTC
>JAULZJ010000386.1:0-14145 GCA_032117435.1 Candidatus Nanopelagicales bacterium
AGCTGGCCACGATGATGCGCCCACGCGCCCGGTCGAAGACCTTGTCGAGCACCGGCGAGATCTCGCGCTCGCTGGGGATGAAGCCGGGCACCTCGGCGTTGGTGGAGTCCACGAGGAAGAGGTCCACTCCCTCGTCACCAAGTCGCGCAAAGCCATTGAGATCGGTGACGCGGCCATCCAGGGGCAGCTGATCCATCTTGAAGTCACCCGTGTGCAGCACGAGACCTGCGGGGGTGCGGATGGCGACGGCGAGGGCATCGGGGATGGAGTGGTTGACGGCGAGGAACTCCAGGTCGAAGGGACCGATCCGCAGTCGCTCCCCTTCCTTGACGACATGAGCATCCGGCTTAATGCGCGACTCGCGCAGCTTGGCCTCGACGAAGGCGAGCGTGAGCTTGGAACCGTAGAGCGGGATGTCCGATCGCTGCCTGAGCAGGAAGGGCAGGCCGCCGATGTGATCCTCATGTCCATGCGTGAGGACGATGGCATCGATGTCGTCGAGGCGATCCTCGAGATAGGAGAAGTCAGGGAGGATCAGGTCGACACCGGGCTGGGACTCCTCGGGGAAGAGTACGCCGCAGTCGACGACGAGGATCCGGCCGGCGTACTCGAAGACCGTCATGTTGCGACCGATCTCGCCGAGTCCTCCGAGCGCGACGACGCGCAGAGCGCCCTCGGGCAGGGGCGGCGGGGTGGGCAACTCCGGATGCGCGTGGCTCACGACAGCTGCACACCGCCCTCACGCAGGTCGCGCTCCAACTGACCTACCTGGTCGGCGGTGGCGTCCACGAGTGGCGCGCGCACCGGGCCCGCCGGCAGGCCCTGCAGTGCCAGCGCCGCCTTGGTGAGGATGACACCCTGCGTGCGGAAGACGCCGGTGTAGACGGGCAGCAGTGAGCGGTTGGCCGCGATGGCACCGCACACGTCGCCGGCGTGGAAGGCCTCGGCCATCGCGCGGATGCGATCAGCGACGAGGTGGCCGACCACCGAAATGAATCCATTCGCGCCGACCGCGAGCAGTGGGAGATTCAGGATGTCGTCACCGGAGTACCACCCGAGATCGCAGCGCGCCATCGCCCATTGCGCAGCCTCGAGGTCCCCCTTGGCGTCCTTGTTGGCCACGATGCGGGGATGCTCGGCTAGGCGCACCAGCGTCTCGACCTCGATGGCCACCCCCGTGCGCTTCGGGATGTCGTAGGTGACGACGGGCAGCTCGGTGGCGTCTGCGACCGAGCGGAAGTGATGCAACAGCCCGGCTTGCGGCGGACGGCTGTAGTACGGCGTGACGACGAGGAGGCCGTCGGCGCCCGCAGCCGCTGCCTCCTGGGCGAGGTGCACGGAGTGCGCGGTGTCGTAGGTGCCGACCCCCGCGATGACCCGTGCGCGATCTCCCACCGCCTCCTTAACGGCGCGGACGATCGTCGCTTTCTCCCCATCGGTCGTCGTCGGGGACTCGCCCGTGGTGCCGTTGACGACCAGTCCGTCGTTGCCCATCGTGTCGACAAGGTGCTCGGCCAAACGCTGCACGCCGGGCACGTCGAGGGACCCATCTGCCGTGAAGGGGGTCGCCATCGCCGTGAGCATGACCCCGACGGGTCCGGTGGCGGGCACGGGCATGACGACAGGCTACCTCTACGGCGCCACGCGGCCGTTGGCCACGAACGCCTCGTGCGTGATCGGCATGAGCGCGGCCCACTCCGACTCCATGAGGTCCGCGACCATCTCGATCTCGCGCTGCGGGAACGACGGGAAGCGACTGTCGGCGTGCTTGGTGCGCAGGGACAGGAAATTCATCAGGGCGCGGGCGTTCATCGTGACGTACATCGACGAATACGTGCCCACGGGAAGGACGATCCGGGCGACCTCGCGCGCCACTCCGGCCGCGAGCATCTCCTGATAGGCGACGTAGGCCGCTCGGCAGGCTGTCTCGGTCTGCTCGACGACGACGGCATGCTGCTCGGGCGTGCCCTCGACGAACTCGTAGGCGCCCGGCTTGCCCTGCTGCACGAGCCGGCGGTCGGGGCCGGGCACGTAGAAGACGGGACGGAGCTCGCGATAGCGCCCGCTCTCCTCGTTGTAGGAGGCAATGCGATGGCGCATGAACTCACGGAAGACGAAGATCGGCGCGGAAACGAAGTAGGTGAGCGACGTGTGCTCGAAGGGCGTGCCGTGCCGATCGCGCATGAGGTAGTTGATGAGGCCTCGGGCAACGGCGGCGTCGGAGTCCACGTCATCGAGTGACTGCTCGCCCTTGGTGGACACGCGGGCCGCCCAGATGACGTCGGAGTCACGTGCGGTCGCCTTGACCAGCTCGACAGTGACGTCGCTGCGGAACTCGATGGACTCGGTCTCGGACACGCGCCCTCCTCTCGCGTGGACCCTATCCAAGGCGGGCTGCCCGGTGGTGATAGGCAGGAGGCATGTCGTCATCGACCCCGGACTCCGTGCGCCTCGCCCGCACCTCCGATGTCGATGATGTGGCGCGGGTGCAGGTCGCTGCCTGGCGCGCGGCGTACGCCGAACTCCTCCCCGGACCGATCCTCTCCGCATTGGATGCCGATGAGATCGCGTGGGACTGGGGGCGTGCGCTCCTGCAGCCGGGGCCCCATCGCCTCCTCGTCGCTATCGGCAGGGACGGCCAGATCGTGGGTGCTGCCGCTGTCGGGCCGAGCCCGGACCCGGATGCGGGCGCGGCAGGAGAGATCTCGCTGCTCGTCGTCGACCCCGAGCACTGGCGTGAAGGGCATGGCTCCCGGCTGCTGCAGGCGAGCGTCGATCACCTGGTCGGTGCCGGGCATCGCGAGGCACTCACCTGGGTGCCCCTGGCCGATGAGGCCCGCCGCGCCTTCCTGCAGTCAGCTGGGTGGGGTCCGGATTCGGCGTACCGCGAACGCGAGGTCGGCGACGACGCGCTGCTGCGCGAAGTGCGGCTCGTCACCGTCATCTCCGACTAGAGGCCGACGCCGGCTACAGGCCGAGCACCCCGTGATTGAGCAGCCCGTCCGGATCGACCGCACCCTTGGTCGCGCGCAGGATCGCCATGCCCAGGGGGCCCACCTCCTGGGGCAACCATGGCGCGTGATCGCGGCCCACGGCATGGTGGTGCGTGACCGTGGCACCGGAATCGACGATCGCCTGCGTCGTCGCGGCCTTCGCCCGCTGCCACTGCGCCACGGGATCGCGCCTGTCGGCGACAGCGATCACCGTGGTGTAGAGCGAGGCACCTGTCTCATAGACATGCGAGACATGGGACATGACGTAGGGGCCTGGACGCGCATCGATGGACTCGCGCACGGCTTGCGTCACGGACCGGTGCAGTGACGGGTAGTCAGACCAGTGCGTGGCCGTCTCGAGTGTCTCGACGAGGTAGCCCGCGTCCATGAGCGCATCGCGCAGGTGCGGGCCATCGAAGCGGTGCCGGCGCCATGACTCCCCCGGCCCATGGCCGAGTGACACGGCGCCGTGCCGACGCAGCGCACGCCACGTCGCGGCCCGACGCGCACGCACGAGCTCGCGGTCGGTGCCCTCCCAGCCCAGGATGGCCAGGCAGGGCTCATCGACGCCCCGCACCCGCAGGTAGCGCTCGAAGGCGGCGGCCGCGAGGCCCTTCGGTCCGGACATGAGCAGGGTCGTGGCCGTCTCGGCCTCATCCGACAGACGCATGACATCCGCACTCGCCCGGGATTGCACGGCATCGCGGAAGGCCTCCACTCCGGCCTCGAAGCCTGGGAGCACCGCGGCGTCGTAGATGCGGTGGTCCGGCAGTCGCCGTACCCGCAGCCCGATGCGGGTGATGATCCCGAAGGCGCCCTCGCTGCCGATGAGCATGCCGCGCAGATCCGGACCCGCGGCGGTCGAGGGGGCTCGGCCGAGTTCGAGGGTGCCTTCGGGTGTGGCCACGACCAGGGATTCGACCATGTCGTCGCTGCGGCCATAGCCCGTCGAGGCCTGCCCGGCAGAACGCGTGGCGACGTACCCACCGATGGTCGCGCGCTCCCAGGACTGCGGGAGGTGGCCCAGAGTGAAGCCCCGCGCGGACAGCAGTGCTTCGAGCACGGGCCCGGTGACAGCGGGGCCGACCATCGCAATGCCGGAGACCTCGTCGAGTTGGATCAGGCGGCCGAGTCGCGCGAGGTCGACCGCGATGCGCGGCGCGTCGGTGCGCAGGGCGCCCACCACCGAGGTGCCACCGCCGACCGGCACGACGGCGATGCGCTGATCCCGTGCGACGGCGAGGACGGCGAGCACCTCCCCGTGATCACGCGGGTACACCACCAGATCAGGGACATCATCCGTGGTGTCATCGCGACGGCGCGCGTAGTCGACGAAGGCGGCACCGCCCGTCGCTCCCAGGCGCGCGTCCGGATCGTCGGACACGTGCTCCGCACCCACGGCTGTGCGCAACGCTGCGATGGCCGCCTCGGGGATGCGCGAGGCCGGCACCTCCCAGGAATGGGGATCCGCCGGTGGCCAGGGCTCGGATACACCGACGTGCTGGACGAGATAGTCGCGCACGCGGGGGCTCAAGGATGGGGCATCGCCGGGTGCGCCCCATCTGGCCAGGGAGCGATGGTCATCGGGCACGGCGCCAGTCTGTCACCGCCGACCCGGCAGACTGTGCCCGTGTCCGTGCCCACGCCCGACCTCAACGCCGCGCGGCGGATGCGCGACCTCGGCGTCGCCGAGGCGGGACACATCCCGGATGTCCTCGTGATCGGCGGCGGCGTCACCGGATGCGGCGTCGCCCTGGACGCGGCCAGCCGAGGCCTCGACGTCATCCTCGTCGAGGCGCATGACCTGGCCTTCGGCACGTCGCGATGGTCGAGCAAGCTCGTGCACGGTGGCCTGCGCTATCTCGCGCACGGGGATGTCGGCGTCGCCTGGGAGAGCGCCGTGGAGCGATCGCGCCTCATGACGGTGATCGCGCCCCACCTCATCCGAGCCCTCCCCCACGTCATGCCCCTGGATGCCGACCGCAAGCAGCGGACGCTCGTCCGTGCCGGCCTGCGCGCTGCCGATGCCCTGCGCGCAGCCGCGGGGACCTCACGTCGCGTGCTCCCTCGCCCGCGCACGATCTCTGCCGAGGAGGCGAGGCGACTGGTGCCCGCGATTGCGCCCGCATCGCTCACCGGGGCCACCGTGCACTGGGACGGCCAGCTCGTCGACGACGCACGATTGACCATCGCGGTCGCGCGCACCTCCGCCCGCCTTGGCGCCCGCATCATCACTGGAGCCCGCGCCACCGATGTCACCGGTGACGGGGCACGCATCCTCACCCGCGAGGGCATGGCCTTCGACCTTCGAGCGCGCCACGTCATCGTCGCCGCGGGGGTCTGGACGCAGAGCCTGGATCCGTCCACGCAGATCACCGCATCACGCGGATCTCACGTCCTGCTGCGTCCTGACGCTCTGGGCCATCCGCGGGCAGCACTCACCGTCCCGGTCCAGGGCGAGCGGGGCCGATACGTCTTCGCCCTGCCCACACTCGACGGGCCCGTCATCGCGGGCATCACTGACGAGCCAATGCCGGGGCCGATCCCCGATGTGCCCACAGCACCCGCCGAAGACGTCGACTGGATACTCGAACACCTCTCCCGCGCGCTCGGCAGTCCGCTCGATGCTGACGACGTCATCGGCGCCTACGCCGGCGTGCGCCCCCTCGTCGGCGACGGGGACGCACACGCCACGGCAGACATCTCGCGAAGGCACCTCGTCGAGCGCCGCCCCGAGGGCTACGTCGTCGTCACCGGCGGCAAGTTGACGACATACCGGCGCATGGCCGAGGACGCAGTCGATGCCCTCGGCATCCCCGCACTCGGCGCCTGTCGCACCGCCAGTCTGCCCCTCGTCGGCGCGGGACGGCCTGGCCTCCCTGACCGCACGGTGCAGGTCTTCGCGATGCCACGCCGACTCGTGGATCGCTTCGGCACCGAGGCACCTCGGGTGGCGTCGTATGCCGACGGGGACCCTTCGCTGCTCGACCCGGTCTCACCCGGTGTGCCGACACTCGGGGTCGAAGTGGTCCACGCCGTGCGCTGCGAAGGTGCTCTGGACGTCGACGATGTGATGGAGCGCCGTACCCGGTTATCACTCGTCCCGAGTGCCGCGGAGCGCGCCCGGCCTCGTGTGGCGGAGATCGTCGAGAGCATCCGGTGATGGATCGCCGTCGCGCCATCCTCGGGGATGCGCTCGCACTCGGGCTGGGCACCGGCGTCTACGCCATCTCCTTCGGGGCTCTCGCCGTCGCCGCTGGCCTGAGCGCCTGGCAGGCGCAGGCGCTGTCCCTGCTCATGTTCACTGGAGCCTCGCAGTTCGCGCTCATCGCCGTCGTCGCCTCCGGTGGGAGTGCTGCCGTGGCGATCGCGACGTCCACGCTGGTCGGCACGCGCAATGCCTTCTATGGGTTCGCCATGGCACCGGTGCTGCAAGCGCGGGGGCCATGGCGCCTCCTCGCGGCGCAGGCGACCATCGACGAATCCACCGGTATGGCAGCGCGTTACGAGGATGATCGCGCCTCAGCACGGCTCGCCTTCTGGGCGACCGCAGGATCGATCTACGTCCTGTGGAACCTCGGCACGCTCATTGGCGCACTGGGTGCCGGTCTCATCGAGGATCCCAATGTCTACGGCCTCGACGCAGCCGCCCCCGCGGCATTCCTCGCACTCGTGTGGCCACGCCTGACCAGCTGGCCCCTGCGTGCGGTCGCCATCGTCTCCCTGGGCTCGGCAGTGGCGCTCGCTCCCTTCCTCAGCGCCGGGTTGCCCGTCCTGCTCGCTGGCGCCGCCGGCATCGTCGTCGGGCTCATCCTGGGCGTACGGGCAGGTGAGGACTGATGTGGCCCACGATCCTCATCGCCTCCGGCGCCGCCTACGCCCTCAAGCTGCTCGGGTACGTCGTGCCCCAGCGCATGCTCGATACGCCGATCGCTCGGCGCGTCACCCTGCTGATCCCCATCGCGCTGCTCTCCGCCCTCATCGGCCTATGGACCTTCGTCGACGGCACGACGATCACCCTGGACGCGCGCGTCCCCGGCGTACTGGCCGCACTCATCGCACTCCTGCTGCGCGCACCCTTCCTCGTCGTCATCATCAGTGCCGCCGCCGTCACCGCGCTGGTCCGTGCGCTGGGGTGGCTCCCGTGAGACGACCGATCTTCTGGTTCCTGTGGCCCACCGCGGATCCGGGACCGCTCGACGGCGATGCCGTCGAGTCGCGATGGCTGCGCGTGTGCGGACGCGGCCCCTGGCGATGGGCCTTCCTCATCGCCTTCACCGCACTAGTCGTCACGGCCGTCTCCGCCGCCATCTCGGCGGCACTCGCGCGGCCCGGGCTCATCACGATCCTGCTCACCCTCGTGATCGCCGTACCCCTGATCGCACTCCTGGCACGCGCGTGGGTGGCCGGCTCGTATGTCAACGATCGCGGCATCAAGGTGTCGGGAGTGCTCACGACCCTCGTCATCCCCTGGTCTGACGTCATCTCCATCGAGACCGCCCCGCGCACGCGCTTGCTCGGTGTCCCCGTGCGCGTCGGCGGGGAGCACGTGGGCGTGGCCTGGTTGCAGGGGTTCGCAGCGACGCACGTCGAGACCGCCTCGCCCGACCTGTGGCTGCGCCCGCAGGTCTACGCCGCAGCCGCTGATCGGCTGCGCACGTGGTTGCGCGAGACGCGCTCACCTGACTCGCCGACCTGACCCGCCGGCGACACCTCCGCCGAACGCATGCGTACCACCCAGCAGAACGGATTCAGCCAGCTTCCGACAGTGACCAGAGGCGGCGGGCTTCGCGCATGGCGGCACGCGCGCGGCGCCTGTCGCGGGCGGCATCGAGCGCGAGCCCGAATCGATACCACGCCCGCCAATCCTCTGGATCCGCATCCACGCGAGCGCGCTCGGCCGCGAGGAAGAGTTGAGCATCCTCCGGCACGATGCGTCCCGAGGGCGTGCGCGCGAAGTCATCGATGGGCAGGTCCCCCTCCGCCGCGAGCCGCGCGCCCATCTGCTGCATGGCGTAGCCGAAGGCGATCTCGCGCCACACGACCCAGGCGCCGACGACGGGCAGGGCCAGGACGGCTACGCCGAGCAGCATCCCGGTCGGGTCACCCGAGGTCAGCAATGCCCACCCGCGCACGCCGGCCAGCACGAGATACGCCGCCACGGCCGCAGCCAGCAGCCAGGCCCAGCGTCGCGGGGTCATCAGTCGAGCAGTGCGTCGATGCCCACGGTGAGACCTGGGCGCGCACTCACCTTGCGGACGGCGAGCAGCACGCCCGGCATGAAGGACACCCGGTCCAGGGAGTCATGGCGCAGGGTGAGGACCTCCCCCGGGTTGCCGAGCAGCACTTCCTCGTGCGCGACATGCCCTCGGACACGCACGGAGTGCACACGCACGCCCGAGACATCCGCGCCGCGCGCCCCATCGAGTGCCCGGTCGGTGGCATCCGGGGAGTGGGCGACACCGGCAGCGCGCCGCGCCGCCGCGATCGCCTCGGCGGTGTGGGCCGCCGTTCCAGACGGCGCGTCGAGCTTGTCGGGATGGTGCATCTCGATGACCTCGACGGACTCGAAGTACGGCGCGGCATCGCGAGCGAAGCGCATGAGCAGCACGGCGCCCAGCGCGAAGTTGGGCGCGATGACCACACCCACGTCAGGGTGGGCTGCGAGCATGCTCCGCACCTCGTCGAGACGCTCCTCCCTGAAGCCGGTGGTACCGATGACGGCGTGGATGCCTTGGTCAATGCAATGCCGCAGGGTGTCCATGACGGCGTCAGGGCTGGTGAAGTCCACCGCCACCTGGACCCCGGACTTGTCGAGGCGGGCGAGGGGATCGCCGATGTCGATGGCTGCTGCCAGGTGGAGGTCCGCTGCCGCATCGACGGCCCGGACGACCTCGGATCCCATGCGCCCGGCGGCGCCGACGACCCCGACCTCGATCATGCAGGCAGCCTAGTGGCCCGGACAACGTGCATCCGGGCCGCCGGCACTCCATGATGGGCCGATGCGCATCCCCCTCCTCGCCCTGACCACGACCGGCGCCTTGGTCGCGAGCCTTCTCGTCGCAGGGGGATCCGCCACTGCCGCGCCACGTAGTAGCGTCCCGCTGCCCACGATCGAGGAGATCCCCGGCGACCTGATCTTCACCGGAGCGCTGCAGGACCTCGACGCCCTGGGCTACACCGAACGCGAGTACGTCGTCGGCGTGACCACGCCCCAGGTCTACCGCTACGTGGGCAAGACCGTGCGCACCCTGGCGAAGCCGGCACCGACAGCCAAGGGCGGCTACCGGTCGCGGATCATCGTGCGCGCTCCCGAGGATCCTGCGAACTTCAATGGCCGCGTGCTCGTGGAGATGATGAACACCACGACCCTGGTCGACCTCGACATCGCCTGGCAGCAGGCGCACGAATATCTCCTGCGCGAGGGCTGGGCCTACGTCGCCATCACCGTGCAGCAGACAGGCATCAATGCCCTCAAGCAGTTCAAGCGCCAGCCGACGCGCTACACCAAGCTCGGCCTCAACCTCCTGACGCCGGCCGCAGCGAAGGACGCCTCCAATGGTGCACGCGACCCGTCGCTGGCCTGGGATCTCACCTCCCAGGTGGGTGCCCTGCTCGACAGCGACTCCCGCGCCAATCCCCTCGCCGGTTACGACGTGGAATCGCTCTACCTGACCGGCCAGTCGCAGATGGCCGGCTATGCCACGACGTACGTCAAGGCGATCCACCCGCGCCATCGCGTGTACGACGGCTTCCTGGTCTCCTACCGCGGCACGGGTGCGACCAACCTGCAGTACGCCAAGCCCGTCGATGGTCTCGTCCCGTCCACCTCGGCCTCCGTCTCCCAGCGCACGCTGCGCGGCCGGGGCGCCCCGGTGATCTCGCTGCAGTCGGAGTCCGATCCGCTCCGCCTGCCGCCCGCGTCAGAGATCCCCGGCGTGAGCGCGTCGCTCTGGCGCGCAGACGCCGACACCGAGGGTGACCGCTTCCGTCTCTGGGAGGTGGCCGGCTCCTCGCACAATGACCGCTGGGGATCGGAGCAGGCGCTCGGCGTCCTCGCCCGCGACTTCGGACTTCCCTTCAAGCCCGAGTGCCCGTGGATCGCGCCCGCAGGAGTCAACGACTTCCCCATGCGCTTCGCCTGGCACCGCGCGCTAGCCGACCTTGCCGCGTGGCATGAGACCGGCACAGCACCCGCGACCGGCCCCCGCCTGCAGCGCGATAGCGCGGGAGTCGTCCAGCGTGACGAGGCGGGCAATGCGCTCGGCGGCATCCGCATGCCGCGCATCGAGGTGCCCGTCGCCAGCTACGCCCCTACCACGCCGGGCCCGCTCTTCTGCCCGCTCACGGGGACGCAGACGCCCTTCAGCGCGGATGACCTCACCACCCGCTACCCCACGACAGATGCCTACGTCACCGCGGTCCAGGGGAAGGTCACCGAGTCGATCGCGGCCGGATTCCTGCTGGCCGAGGACGGGGCTGCGCTGGTCGAGTCGGCTCGGCGCGGTCCCGCGGCCGAGGCCGAGACGATCCAGAAGTACTAGGCCGGCAGGTCGTCGAAGGGCCCGATGGCGGCGTAGGTCGGAGCCTCGCGCAGCAGTTCACCCGCGAGGGAGGCGACGTCCTCGGATGTCACGTGGTCGATCCGCGTGACGATGTCATCGATCGACGGGATCTCGGCGTAGAGCAGCTCTCCCTTGGCGATGCGACTCATGCGCGACCCGGCATCCTCCTGGCCCAGGACGACGCTGCCGCGCAACTGTCCCCGGCCACGGACCATTTCGTCCTGGCTCAGACCGTGTGCGGCGACGTCCGCGACGACATCCCGGGTGATGCCCAGCACGTCGCTGACCTTGTCGGGAAGGCATCCCACATATACGCCGGTGTAGCCCGTATCGGCGAAGCTCGACACGAAGGAGTAGACGGAGTAGGCGAGTCCGCGCTCCTCGCGGATGCTCTGGAAGAGGCGACTCGACATACCACCCCCGAGGGCCGCATTGAGCACACCCAGTGCGTAGCGGCGTTCGTCCGTGCGCCGGATCCCACCCAGACCCATCACGAGGTGCGCCTGCTCGGAGGGCCGATGCGCAATTCCACGCGTGCCACGGCCGGGCGCGGGGTGCGCACGTCGAGCCGCCGCACGGGTCACCGGCTCGGCCGCTGTCGCTGATTCGCCGAAGGCATTCCGCACGCGCTCGACGACCTGGTCGTGGTCGACCGCTCCGGCCGCCGCGACCACCATGCGCGCCGGGACGTAGTGCCGGCGATAGAAGCTGCGGATCCCCTGCGGGGTGAGCGCCTCGAGCGATTCCTGAGTGCCCAGGATCGGGCGTCCGAGCGGGCTGTCGCCGTAGTGCGTGCGCATGTAGAGGTCGTGCACGACATCGCCGGGGTCGTCGTCGTTCATGGCAATTTCCTCGAGGATGACCTCGCGCTCGCCTTCGATGTCATGTGAGTCGAGTCGACCGCGCAGGACGACATCGCACACGGTGTCGATGGCGAGATCGGTGTCCTCAGCGAGGACGCGCGCGTAGAAGCATGTGTACTCCTTGGTGGTGAAGGCGTTCATCTCCCCACCCACCGCCTCGATCGGGGCGGTAATCTCCCACGCACTGCGCGTGGACGTGCCCTTGAAGAGCAGGTGCTCGAGGAAGTGAGCGGCACCGGTCTGGCGTGGAGTCTCATCGCGAGACCCCACGCCGATCCAGGCACCGAAGGAGACCGAGCGCACGCCCGGAACCGCCTCCGTCACGACGCGCAGGCCGCTCGGCAATGTCGTACGCCGTACGACGGCCCCGTCGGAGCCCTCGAGGAGGGTCCGCGTGAGGGCCCGCCGCGCCGTCATCGAAGGATTACTCCGCCTCTGCCGACTCGGTGTCGCCACCCTCGATCACCGGCACGAGGGACAGCTTGCCGCGCGGGTCGACCTCCTTGATCTCGACCTGCACCTTGTCACCGACCTTGAGGACCTCTTCGACATTCTCGAGGCGCTTCTTGCTCGGCGAGAGCTTCTTGACCTCGGAGATGTGCAGGAGTCCATCGCGGCCCGGCATGAGCGAGACGAAGGCACCGAAGTTCGTGGTCTTGACCACCGTGCCGAGGTAGCGCTCGCCGACCTCGGGCATCGTCGGGTTCGCGATGGCATTGATCTTGGCCCGGGCAGCCTCGGCGGCAGCGCCGTCGGATGCGCCGATGAAGATCGTGCCGTCATCCTCGATCGTGATGTCGGCGCCGGTGTCCTCCTGGATCTGGTTGATGATCTTGCCCTTGGGCCCGATCACCTCGCCGATCTTGTCCACCGGGATGTTGACCGTGATGATCCGTGGGGCGTAGAGGGACATCTCTCCGGGCGAGTCGATGGCCTCCGCCATGACGTCGAGGATGGTCAGCCGCGCCTCGCGTGCCTGATCCAGCGCTCCGGCCAGCACCGAGGCGGGGATGCCATCGAGCTTGGTGTCGAGCTGGAGCGCGGTCACGAAGTCCTTGGTGCCCGCGACCTTGAAGTCCATGTCGCCGAAGGCATCCTCGGCGCCGAGGATGTCCGTGATGGCGACGTACTCGGTCTTGCCGTCGATCTCGCCGCTGATGAGCCCCATCGCGATGCCGGCGACAGGGGCCTTGAGCGGCACACCGGCTGCCATGAGGGACATGGTGCTGGCGCACACGGAGCCCATCGACGTGGAGCCGTTGGAGCCGAGGGCCTCGGACACCTGGCGGATCGCGTAGGGGAACTCGTCGCGGGACGGGAGCACGGGCAGAAGGGCCCGCTCGGCGAGTGCGCCATGCCCGATCTCGCGGCGCTTGGGCGAGCCCACGCGGCCGGTCTCCCCCGTGGAGTACGGCGGGAAGTTGTAGTTGTGCATGTAGCGCTTGCGGTTATCCGGGGACAGGGTGTCGAGCCACTGCTCCATCTTGAGCATGTTCAGCGTCGTCACTCCCAGGATCTGCGTCTCACCACGCTCGAACAGCGCTGAGCCGTGCACGCGGGGCAGGACGTCGACCTCGGCCGCAAGGACACGGATATCGCGGGGACCGCGGCCGTCGATGCGCACCTTGTCGCGCAGTACGCGCTCGCGGACACTGTGCTTCGTCACACTGCGCAGCGCGGCACCGATCTCCTTCTCGCGACCCTCGAAGCGAGTTGACAGCGAGGCGACCACGTCGGCCTTGATGTCGTCGAGGGCCTCCTCGCGGTCTGCCTTGCTCACGATGGTCAGCGCCTCTGAGACGCGTCCGGAGGCGATCTCCGAGACGGCGTCGTAGGCATCCGGCTGGTAGTCGAGGAAGACGGGGAAGTCGCGGACCGGCTTCGCTGCGGCGTCAGCGAGGGCCTGCTGGGCCTCGCACAGTGCGCGAATGAAGACCTTGCTGGCCTCGAGACCCTCGGCAACCACCGTCTCCGTCGGCGCCTTCGCGCCCCCCGCCACCATGTCGACGGTGCCGGTCGTGGCCTCGGCCTCGACCATCATGATCGCGACATCCTCGCCCACAACGCGACCGGCGACGACCATGTCGAAGACCGCACGCTCCAGGTCGGAGTGACGAGGGAAGGCAACCCACTGGCCGTCGATGAGCGCGACACGCACGCCGCCAATGGGACCGGAGAAGGGAAGGCCGGAGATCTGGGTCGACGCGGACGCCGCGTTGATGGCGAGCACGTCGTAGAGGTCATCGGGGTTGAGGGCGAGGACCGTGACGACGATCTGGATCTCATTGCGCAGGCCGTTGACGAACGATGGGCGCAGGGGTCGGTCGATCAGACGGCACGTGAGGATGGCGTCCTCGGTGGGCCGCCCCTCGCGACGGAAGAACGAGCCGGGGATACGGCCCACGGAGTACATCCGCTCCTCGACGTCCACGGTGAGCGGGAAGAAGTCGAAATGCTCCTTGGGCTGCTTCGACGCCGTCGTGGCACTGAGCACCATGGTGTCGTCGTCAAGATAGGCAGCGACGCTGCCGGCAGCCTGACGGGCCAGACGGCCCGTCTCGAATCGGATGGTGCGGGTGCCGAAGGCGCCGTTGTCGATGACGGCTTCGGTGGTCGTGACAGAACCCTCCACGGGTCACTCCTTGGATGCGACGGTCGGATACGACCGTGACGCGCGCCGTGGTGCCCTGTGCTGTGAGCCGGTCTTCGATCGAGGCCGCCGGG
>JAULZJ010000387.1:0-5361 GCA_032117435.1 Candidatus Nanopelagicales bacterium
GAGAGCTACATCTTCTCCTTCATCAACTGCGCGGACCTGCACGATCGGCCCACGCCCGAGGTGGCCGGCCAGCTCGCCGCAAGCGCCGCGCGCGACTACGGGACGACTTTCGCTGTCGCGACGAATAACATCACGAGCTGTCAGGGGCTGCCGGCGGATTACTCCCCGCCGGTGCCGAGCGACTGGACCACGATCACTCTGCCCACTCCGCCGGTCGTGGTGCTGTCCCTCGGTGACCGGGCCACGCCGTGGCTATGGGGCAAGATCATGGCCAATCAGTACGCCGGGTCGCGACTCATCAACTACAACAGTTCCCAGCATGTGACCTATCTGTTTGCTCCATCGACGTGCGTCAACGACCCCGTCACTCGTTACATCCTGCGCCGGCAGCTGCCGCCGAACAACGTCTTCTGCTCTTTCGTGCCCTCCCCCGAGGCTGCTGTGGGCTAGGCATGATGCCTACGCACGGAGGCATCCCCGTGAGACAACTTACGCTCTCGTAGGTTACGCTAGCGTAGGTTCACGAGGATGAGGAGTTCTGATGGCACTGGAGCGCCGCGAGGTGGACCTGCACGGTCTGCGACTTGCCTACGCCGAGTCGGCCGGCGCCGGGACCCCCGTCCTCCTCGTCCATGGAGTGGGTTCCAGCATCGATTCGTGGGGCGACGTCGCGGAATCCCTGGCCGCCGCGGGTCGGCACGTGATCGCCGTGGACCTCATCGGTCATGGGTCCTCGAATTCCGGCAACGGCGACTTCAGCCTGGGTGCGAATGCGTCAGCGATACGCGACTTGCTCGACGTCCTCCAGATCGACCGGATCCATCTCATCGGCCACTCCTACGGCGGGGGAGTGAGCCTGCAGTTCACCTATCAATTTCCCGAGCGAGTGGCCTCCCTCGTCCTCATGTCCAGCGGGGGGCTGGGCCCGGATGTGCACTTCGGTCTGCGCGCTGCAAGCCTTCCGGGCTCGGAGATGGTCCTACGGGCGGCTGTCAGCACCCGCGTCGTCAACTCCCTGCACTGGACTCGCTCGGCCCTGGGCAGAGTCGGTCTGAGGCATCGCGGCGTCAGTGAGCGGACCCTGACCAAGTTGCAACGGCTGCAGGGACAGGGCCGTCTCGAAGGCTTCGTCTCCACGGTGCGAGGTGTCATCGGGCCCGAGGGTCAGCGCGTCCAGGCCGTCGACCGACTTGCGAAGCTTCGACTGCAGCATGTGCTCATCATCTGGGGCGATGCGGATGCCATGCTGCCGATCGATCACGGCCGTCGTGCGCATGAGCTTGTGCCCGGAAGTCACTTCGTCGAGATCGCTGATGCAGGTCACCACCCCCAGGACGATGCACCCGATCGCGTCTTCCTAGAGATCCTCGCTCATCTCGCCCGAGTCGAGGCGGCGACGACTGCCGATCTCCCAGCCGTGCCCAGTCAGGTCTTGTAGACGTAGACCTTGCGGTAGCCCTTGTACGTCGCCACTGCGCCGGACGACGCCACGACCCGGATCTTCACCCGGTCTGTCGACACTACGCGCACCGTGACCTGATCGCCCTTCTGCGTGATCACGCATAGGGGTGACTTGCCTCCGGAGTCGATGTCCCCGCGGGGCGCAGCGCGTGTACTCCTCAGCTCAGAGCAGGTCGCTCGGTAGGTCACCTGCTTGCCGAGATCAGTGACGTCATTGCGAGAGCCGAATGTCGTCTCCTTGCCGGGCTTAATGCGCGCAGGCACGGTCGGATCGGTGATGCGCTGCTCTTCCGTCTCGATGAGGCCGTCGCCGTTGCTGTCCGGATCCCTCTCATCCGGCACACCGTCGCCGTCATCGTCGCGGTCCGTGGAATTGGGTATGCCATCTCCATCGGTGTCGGGATCGCGTGGGTCCTCAGGAGTCCCGTCATTGTCGTCATCGGGATCGACGGAATCGGGGATCCCGTCGCCATCGTCGTCTGGGTCGCTGCTGTCAGGATCTCCGTCGCCGTCAAGGTCTGGTTCCTGGTCATCGGGGATGCCGTCGCCGTCGTTGTCGGGATCAGTGGCGTTCGGGTCCCCGTCGCCGTCAGGATCCGCATCTGGGTCCGTGCTGTCGGGAATGCCGTCGCCATCCTCGTCTGGTTGCGTTGAGTCCGAGGGGGGCTCGGCATCTGCGTGGCAGCCGGCAGCCCAGATGGCCTGGCCGCGGGCATCCCAATTGAGTCCGTCGTGCGCACCATCGACCGGCGGAATGATGTCGCCCCAGTCACCGCCATTGGGCATTCCTGGCTCCCACACCGGCCCGGTGTGAGTCCCGAAGTGATCGCCCTGCCCCTCGCCCTTGCCGTTTTCGCCGTCGACCGCGGATTCCTTGACGGTGATGGCGACGTAGGGATTCATCGTCGAGTTGGTCCGATGGCAGATCGTCACCCACTCGTCGCTGTCCTTCTTGGCGAGTGCTGCGCTGGTCGATGACGCGGCCGCGAGGGTGGTCGCGGCCGCCGCCGCAAAGGCGAGCCAGCGACGGGACACGGCGCGGTCACCGACGGCACGGAGGCTGTAAGGCATGGCGGGAGTATGCCGGATTCGTCGGTCGGATTCCTCTCCACCGTCTGTGGATAACCGCATGAGGAAGTCCCGCGACAGCTGTGCCGTTGCTCCGCAAGCGGAGGAGGGCCCAGGGAATTCCCTGGGCCCTCCTCCATCGATCTGCCCGCAGTCGACGTGTTGCAGGCCTCAGTCCTCAGAGGTTGTCGACGAGCGTGTCGAGGAGCTCGTAGGAGCGGTCATTGCTGAGCTCCCAGAACATCGCACCGCCGAGGCCGCGATCCTTGATGAAGTCGGCCTTGACCTTCAGCGACTGAGCGTCGTCGTAGGTGATCCACAGTCCACGAGCAGGGTCGTAGAGGTAGGGCACCTGCGCTTCGGCATCCCAGTAGCGCGTCATCGTGGGCAGGTAGTTGTCGACGATGTCGGTGTAGTCGAAGACACCCTTTTCCCACGTACCGACGCCGGCAGCCCGGCCGGACTGGTAGAGGCCGGCACTGGCGGACCCGACTCCTTCCCAGCCGCGCCCGTAGAAGGGCACGCCCAGGACGAGCTTCTCCGCGGGGAATCCGCCGTCGATGTAGGCGTCGACGGCATCGCTGACACTGAAGCCCGTCGCCTTGTCCTTGCTCCCGACGTACATGGGGGCGTTGTGACCGGTGATCGGATCCCAGCTGCCGTGGAAGTCGTAGGACATGAGGTTCATCCAGTCGAGGTGGGCCCCCAGCTTGTCTGCCTCGAGATTGGGAATCGTGGTCGGACCGGCGGGTGCTGCGATGGTGAGGTAGTAGTCGCGACCGTCGGCCTTCTCCTCGACATCCAGTGCTGCTCGGAAGTCCTTGAGGAGCTTCGTGTAGTTCTCCTTGTCAGCAGCCGTGCCGGTGTAGAGGCCACCCGAGACGGGGTACTCCCAGTCGACGTCGATCCCATCGAAGCCGTACTGCTCCATGAACTTCACGCATGAGGACACGAACGTGTCGCGCGAAGCCTGGGTCGCGGCAGCCTCGGGGAAGTTCTTGCTCCAGGTCCAGCCGCCCAGGGAGATGAGCGTCTTGAGGCTCGGGTTGGCCGCCTTCAGCTTCAGGAGCTGGTTGAAGTTGCCGCGCAGGGCGCCCTGGTCCCAGGTGTCGCCGGCGAAGGCCTTGTCGATGTCGGCGTAGGAGTCACCCAGCACGCACTGGCCGTTGGCGATGTTGGCGAATGCGTAGTTGATGTGCGTGACTTTGTCCGAGGGGATCTCGGACACCTGGTAGTTGCGGCCGTAGGTGGACCACGCCGTGTAGTAGGCGACGATCTTGCGGTCGCCGGTGTAAGCGTCCGGCGACGGAACATAGGGATCCGTCTCGACCGGTGCGCTCGGCGTGGTGGGGTCACTCGGCGTGGCGGGGTCGATTGGTGCTGTGGGATCGGTCTGGGTCGAGGGACCCGTGACCGTTGACGAGCCAGCGATCGCGCAGGAGCCTGCGGTCGACGTGCAGGTGGTGGGTGCCACGAATGAGCCTGATTCGCCGAAGCCCACGGTCGCCGAGGCTCCCGGAGCCAGCGCGGCATTCCACGAGAGATTGCGCACGGTGAGGACGCCACCCGAGAGGCTGGAGGTGGCATTCCACATGGAGATGCCCTGACCGGCCCACGGCAGGGAGACCGACCATCCGTCGATCGTGCGCGACCCGGTGTTGGTGATGGTCAGGTCGACGTTGCGGCCGGATCCCCAATCCGAGACAACCTTGATGCCCACCGTGAGGTCTGCCTTCGTGGCCGGATCGGACGTCGGGGTGGGAGTTGGCGTGGGCGTCGGCGTTGGTGTCGGTGTCGGGGTGGGAGTGGGTGTGGGCGCCGGAGTCGGAGTGACAGCAGCTGCGCCCAGGATCCGGCAGCCGGCGCCGGCGACGGAGCAGGTGCTGGGCATCTGCCCGGCACCGGTGGGACGGGCGATGAAGCCGAACGTATGCGACGCACCTGCCGCGAGGGACCGGCTCCACGACGGACCGGCGAAGCGGTACGAGCCGCCGTCCTTTGCAATGGAGGCATCCCAGATGGAGGTGATGTCGTTGCCGTAGGGGACGGTCAGCGCCCACGGATCCAGTGGACGACCGGTGTCGTTGGTCACGGTCACCGAACCCTGATAGCCCGTGCCCCAGTCCTGCGTGACCTTCCAGGCCACCGTCACGTCGCCGCTCGACGCGTAGGCCGGCGCATGGACGCCTAGGCCCAGCGCCAGCACGGCGGCGGCGCCAGCGGCTCCCACGGCGACTCCTCGATGCCGCATCATCTTCGATCCCTTCGTTCATTGGTGACAGTCTGTCACCATGTAGTAACAGTGTGTCACATGCGGACTCGGGCTGGGCAGGGGGGTAGTGACAAGACCTCACATCAGACCCTGAGGGCCCCTAGAGTGCTGCCATGGCCATCAAGCGGGGGACCGGACGTCAGGCGCTGATCGAGGCCACGGCAGACCTGCTCCGCACGGGTGGTGACGTCCAGGTCGCCGATGTGGCGGGCCGCGTGGGCGTCTCCCACACGCTGATCTACCGGCACTTCCCGGATGGCGGCAAGGAGGAGCTGCTCGGCGAGGCCTACGCCGAGGTCTTCCGTGGCCTTGCGAGTCAGGACATGGCCGACCTCATTGCCGTCGTGAAACGTGAGGGCATGTCCCGCGATGCCATCCACGGTTTCGCGCGCAGGCTGCTGTCATCCACGCGGGATGAACGCCGATGGGCTCGGCTCGAGGCCCTGGCTCAGGTGCGGACCAATTCCTATGCCGAACGGCGAATCGATGAGACGCGCCAGCAGCTGCTGGCAGAGTCGTCGGTCTCGCTCCGTGAGATCAATCCTGAGTGGAGCAAGGAC
>JAULZJ010000388.1:0-2728 GCA_032117435.1 Candidatus Nanopelagicales bacterium
CCTTGAACTGGTCGCGGACCATCTTGCGGAAGAAGAAGTCCAGGCCCTGGATCGCCGTGGTGCCCTCGTAGAGGGTGTCGATCTTGGCGTCGCGGATGTACTGCTCGACGGGGTAGTCCTGGAGGTATCCCGACCCGCCGAAGGTCTGCAGGCTCGTGGAGAGGAGCTCGTAGGACCGCTCGGAGCCGACGCCCTTGACGATGGGCAGGAGCAGGTCGTTCATGCGCTCGGCCATGTCGAGGTCGATACCCTCGACGCCGGCATTGGCCATCATGATGAGGTCCTGCCACATGGCGGTGTAGTGCACCAATGCACGCATGCCCTCGACATAGGACTTCTGCAGCATGAGTCCACGGCGCACGTCGGGGTGATTGATGATCGTGACGCGCGGAGCGGTCTTGTCCATCATCTCGGGGAGCTTGGCCCCCTGCACGCGCGTCTTGGCGTAGTCGAGCGCCGCCAGGTAGCCGGCGGAGAGCTGCGCGATCGCCTTGGTGCCGACCATCATGCGCGCATACTCGATGACCATGAACATCTGGGCGATGCCGTCGTGGACGTCCCCGACGAGCCAGCCGATGGCCGGCTCCTTTTCGCCGAAGGTGAGCTCGCAGGTCGTGGAGACCTTCAGGCCCATCTTCTTTTCGACGTTGGTCACATTCGCGCCGTTGCGGGCTCCGATCTCGCCGGTCTCGAGATCGACCTGGTACTTGGGCACGAGGAAGAGCGACAGGCCCTTGGTGCCCGGGCCGCCCACTCCCTCGACCCCCACCGGGCGGGCCAGGACGAGGTGGACGATGTTGTCGGCCATGTCGTGCTCGGCCGAGGTGATGAACCGCTTGACGCCTTCGATGCGCCAGGTGCCGTCACCATTGTCGAAGGCCTTGGTGCGACCGGCACCTACGTCGGAGCCGGCGTCAGGCTCAGTGAGCACCATCGTGGCGCCCCACTCCTTCTCGAGGATCAACTCGGCCCAGCGCTTCTGGTCGGCGTTGCCGACGCGATCGAGGATGGCGGCGAAGCCGGGGCCTGACATGTACATGAACGCGGCAGGGTTGGAGCCGAGGAACATCTCAGCTGCCGCCCAGCGCAGAGACGGCGACGCTCCCGCGCCACCGAGGTGCTCGGGCAGGTCCAGGCGCCACCACTCGGAGTCCATGAGCGCGCGGTAGGACTTCTTAAAGTCCTCGGGCATCGCGACGGAGTACGTCGCGGGGTCGTACTTCGGCGGATTTCGATCCGACGATAGGTACGACTCGGCGAGCGGACCGGTCGCCAGGCGCTCGATCTCGCCGAGAGCATCCTTGGCGGTCTCGACATCCATCTCGGCGTACGGACCCGTGCCGAGGCGATCGGCAGCACCGAAGACCTCGAAGAGGTTGAACTCGATGTCCCGGAGATTGGCGCGATAGTGCGACATGGTGACTCCCCTTCTTCGCGGATCCGTTACCGGTGGGAGTTACCCGCCAGTAACTCCATGATGCTACTGATCGGTAGCCCACGCAAGACGACGCTCGGGCCGATGGGGGGCATACGGTGGCCCCCGTGAGCGCACCCTGGGCCGATTCGGTCACCCCCGTGCCGCCGCCGGCGAGCGCGGTGCCCCATGCCTCGAACCTCCTCTATGCGGGAGTTGTCACGGGGGCGTGGTCAGGCGTGCTGAGCCTGGGGATCTACGGCGTGGGGCGGCTTCTCGGGGTGCCGTTCGAGGTGTTGCGGCCCGGGGCCGACTCGGTGCAGGTGGTGCCGTGGTTCCTCATGCTGCTGGCCCCGCTCCTCGCGGCCCTCGTAGGTGCCCTGCTCGCGGCGTTGATGCTCGGCCGCCGACACGCGCGGCGAATCGTCTTCTGGGGTGGCACGCTCCTTGCGGTGCTGTCATGCGTCAGTCCGCTCGTGCAGCCCGATGACGTCCTGTGGTCGACGCGCATCTGGCTGCTCATCCCCCACATCATCACGTGGTTCCTCGTCGTGCCGCAGATCGCCCGAATCGTCGGCGACTCCGAGCCTGAGATGTTCGCCCCGGGCGAGTGACGCCGGTACCTTAGATGCATGTCTGAAGCCCGAGAGCGCCCAAGCCAAGTCACCGTCGTCGTCATCCTCATCTGGATCGCCTTTGCGCTGACGGTCGTCGGCGCAATCGCGACGATCCTCGTCGGGACCGGTATCGCTGCCAGCGACCCTGCGCGCGTGGCCGAGGAGCTCAAGAACCTCGACCTACCCGAGTCATGGAGCACCGGGATCGGGCCGATCATCATCGTGGCGGGTGCTCTCATGTTCGTCGTCGCCATCATCCAGGCGATCTTCGCCGTGGCGATCAGTCGCGGCAGCAATGTGGCGCGCATCCTGCTCACCATCCTGCTCGCGATCCGGATCGTCTCCAGCATCGTCTTCATCGTGACCAGTTGGGGCACGGCGACCTGGATGTTCGGCGTCTTCCTCGCGGTCGCCCTGGACATCATCGTCCTACTGCTGCTCTTCAACTCGAAGTCCAATGAGTTCTTCACGGACCGGGTGAAGCAGGCTTAGCGAGCCAGCCCCCCGCACCGTCTCTGCGAGTGGTCGCTAACTGCCCGAATTAGCGACCACTCGGCGCAATGGTGCGCTGACGGGGCTGTGGATAGCCAACGGCATGGCTCCCCCGTCCCAGGGATGCTTCGGCCATGCCTCATCACGCTCGCACCGCAACCTACCTCACCCGGGACCGGCTGGCCAACGCCTTCGGGTCTACGCC
>JAULZJ010000389.1:0-6933 GCA_032117435.1 Candidatus Nanopelagicales bacterium
CGCACGTCGTGCCGCTGGGCGTCGCGCTCGCCCTCATTGCGGTGACATCCGTCGGGTACGCCGGGATGCAGATGTTCCCCCTCGCGATGCTGCCAGACACGATCTCCGACGACGCGGCGCGCACGGGCAGCCAGCGCGCCGGTGCCTTCACCGGGGTGTGGACAGCGGGTGAGACGGCCGCATTCGCGATCGGTCCGGCGCTCGTGCTCTTACTCCTCGCGGTCACCGGCTTCATCTCGACGACAGCGGGGCAGACCGTCACCCAGCCCGATGCAGCGATCCTCGGCGTCACGCTGGCCTTCTCGGTCCTCCCGGTCGTGCTCGTGGCGCTCAGCCTGCCGCTGATCCTGCGCTATCCGCTGCGGGAGACCCTGCGCGCCTAGGCGAGGGGGAGGTACGGCGAGAGGTCACTGCGCTCGCCGCTGGCATGCAGCTTCCCGCTCGCCACGGCATCGGCCCAGGTGAGGGATCCGCTGGCGAGTCGCAGCCAGGTGCGCGCATCGCATTCGACGACGGCCGCGGGCGTGCCACGTCGATGACGCACGCCCTCGATGACCTGCACCGCGGCGTACGGTGGCACCCGCACCTCCACCGACCGACCGGGTGCCTGGTCCGTCAGCAGCGCGAGCGTGGCCTTCACCGCGTCGCGCTCGACATCGGGGTCGGGTGTGCGATCCATGGAGTACGCCGTCAGACATGCCTCAAGCTGCTCGGCAAGTGCGGGGTCGGTCATCACTCAGCAGCGCTCGTCGATCCAGTCCAGGACGACCGACAGGGCCTTCTCCCAGCCCGCGTCGAGCATGAGGTCGTGGCCGATGCCGGGCAGCCAGACGGGGTCGACGCCGTACGTCGCCGCCGTCACCTCGACGGCCTTCTCGTCGACGACGCGGTCATCGGGGGTGCCGACCACGAGCACGGGGCAGCGGACGGGACCGATGCGGTGCGGCAAGAGCAATTCGTACTGCGCCCACGGCGACTCGCGGCCGAGCCGGTCGACGTAGCGCGCCGCAGTCACGTCATCGAGACCGGTGAAGAGCTGCTCGGAGCGCAGCGGCAGCGTGCCTCCGGCCACGACTTTAAGCGCATCGAGCGGGCGCTTGCGGATGAGCCTGGGCAGCTCGTAGGCCGCACCCTGGATCGGCGCAGGGGTGAGGAGCGCGAGGCCCTGGGGCTGATAGCGGTCGGCGACGAGCTGCGCGATGAGCGCGCCCATGGAGTGCCCGACGAGCACGGGCTTCTGCGGCAGCTCGGTGATCGTCTGCATAACGTCGTGCACGTAGTGGCGCAGCAGCGTGCGACCCAGACGCTTGCGGCCACCTGAGTCGCCATGCCCACGCAGGGACACGGCGTAGACGGGGAAGCCGCGCTCAGCCGCCGCGGGCATCCAGTGCTCGCGCCAGCACCAGGCACCGTGGGCGAGGCCGTGCACGAAGAGGATCGGCGGCTTGCGCGTCGCACGCGGCTCGTCGATCCAGCCCTCGGGCACGATCGACAGGACTTCACGGTGCGCGCTCGTGGGCGGGACCGACCAGTCCCACATGCGCATCACCTTGGAGGAGCGGCGCAGCCTGGTCCTGGCGGGAGTGCTCATCGGGCGCCCACCGGAGCCATCGACTCCAGCCGCTGCAGGTCGCGCTCGATGGCCCTGAGGTACTCCTGGTGCGCGATCTCGTAGTAGTGGCGGGTGGAGTCCTTGTACTCCGCGCCACCGGTGAAACGCACGCCCGTTTCGCTCACCATGTGATCATAGAAGCGCTGCGCCGCCACGGGATCCTGCGCGCGCAGGGCGGCGTACGTCGCGATGAGCATGCCCTGCCAGTGCGCGATGGTCCACTGCCCGCTGTCGGGCTGGATGAGCCCCGACACGGTGAGCGTCGGCGTGACCGGCGTGAAGATCTGGCGCGCGAGCACCGGGTGGTCGCCGTCGGGATTGAGATAGGAGTCGTCGAGGAAGGGGAAGTGCGCGAGGTAGCCGGTGCAGAAGACGACGACATCGATCTCCGCACTCGTGCCGTCCTCGAAGTGCACGGTCGAGCCGTCGAAGCGCGCGATGTCGGGCTTGGGCTGGATGTCACCGTGTCCGACGTAGTAGACGAGTTGCTGGTTGACGATGGGGTGAGTCTCGAAGAACTCGTGATCGGGCTTGCGCAGGCCGAACTTCTCGAAGTCGCCGACCGTGAGGCGCAGCACCGACTTGAACATCACCCGACGCAGGCCTAGCGGCAGGCGCAGCGCGAGGAGCAGGTCGGCGGTCTGGTCCGAGGGACGCCCGAGGGCGTACTTCGGGTTGTAGTAGTAGCCGCGGCGCGTGGAGTGGTAGGTCTCCTTCGCGTTTTGCGCGCTCTCAACCGCGACGTCGCAGCCGGTGTTGCCCGCTCCGACGACGAGCACGCGCTTGCCACGCACCACATCGGCACTCTTGTACTGCGCCGAGTGGCGGATCTCGCCGGTGAAGGTGTCCTGCCCCGGATACTGCGGGATCTTGGGCCACCAGTTGTGACCGTTGGCGATGACGACACCGGCGTACTGGCGCGTGGTCGTGACGTCGGAACCGCGATCGCGCACGGTGACATTCCATCGATCGCCCTCGACGGGTGCGACGTCGACGACCTCGGAGTTGAACGTCAGGTGATCGAAGAGTCCGAAGTGCTCCGCGTAGGAGCGGAAGTAGCGGTGCACCTGCCAGTGCGAGGGATAGTCGGGGTAGGCGTCGGGCATCGGGAAGTCGGGGAACTGCGTGAAGGGCTTGGTCGAGATGAGGTGCGTCGACTCGTAGACGCGGGAGTTCTCCGCGTGGAAATTCCAGTTGCCGCCGAGGTCGGTGTCGCGCTCGAAGCCATCGGCGTCCAACCCCAGCTCGAGGAGGTTCTTGAGTGCCGACAGGCCATGGGGACCAGAACCTACGACAGCCCAGGCGCCGCCGCGGTCGATGACCCCCGCGGGCTCGGCGGTCACGGGCTCGGAGGTCATGGGCTCAGCAGTCATGGGCACAGCATCCTGGGGGTGCCGGTAGTCGGCAAACCGGGGGTCCAACTAGGGCAAATCCTGCGATTCCAGGGCAATTCGGGCGCATCGCGGTAGGGTTGGGCTTGGACATCAACCGATCGGGGGACCTGGTGAGCATGCCCAACGAGCAAGACCGCCTCCTCACACCGGCCGAGGTGGCGCAACTCTTCCGCGTCCACCCAAAGACGGTGTCGCGCTGGGTGTCAGCCGGCAAGCTCTCGGCGGTGCGCACGCTCGGTGGCCATCGCCGCTACCGCGCGAGCGAGGTCTACGCGCTCCTCGACGAGACCGGCATCGGCGCACCGATGGACTCGATCGCTACCTAGCATGTGCCCGGGTGGGACAAACAGCCAGAATCAGGGTCTAAATCGGCCTGATCCAACCACTTGTCCCGCTTAGCGGGAGAAACGTCAGACGGTCAGCGCGGGACCGAAGTACGACGGGAATGTCGCCTCGTGCACTTCGCGCAACTCCGCGAGGGTGAGAACGACGTCGCCGAACTGCAGCACCTGCTCACCTGGACGGCCCACGTCCGCGCCGAGACCCGAGTCGACCGCACCGATGCGGTGCGCGGGCAGTCCGCGTGCAGCGCACATCGCGGTGAAGCGCATCTCCTCCGAGCGCGGCACGGCGACGATCGCGCGGCCGGGCGACTCCGACCACAGGAACGTGGCCGCATCGACACCATCGGGTGCCCACACGCGCGCGCCGACTCCGGAGCCCAGCGCCATCTCGACCAGGGCCTGCGCGACCCCACCATCGGCGATGTCGTGGGCCGCGGTGAGCATGCCGTCCCGCGAGCCCGCGATGAGGATGTCGGCGAGGAGGCGCTCGCGTGCGAGGTCGGCGCGCGGAGGCAGGCCCCCCAGGTGGCTGTGCATGACGTGCGCCCACTCGCTGCCGGCGAAGTCCTCGGCCGTGTCCCCGAGCAGGTAGATCACCTCGCCATCGGGTCCCCAGGAGATGGGCGTACGCCGCTCCACGTCGTCGATGACGCCCAGCACGCCGACGACCGGAGTCGGCAGGATCGCGGTGTCGGCCGTGGAGTTGTAGAAGCTGACATTGCCACCTGTGACGGGGATGCCGAGCTCGAGGCAGCCATCGGCGAGACCGCGCACGGCCTCGGCGAAGGTCCACATCACCTCGGGATCCTCGGGCGATCCGAAGTTGAGGCAGTTGGTGACTGCCAGCGGACGCGCACCCGTGGCCGCGACATTGCGATAGGACTCCGCGAGTGCGAGCTTGGCGCCCTCGTAGGGGTCGAGGCGCACGAAGCGGCCATTGCAGTCGGTCGACACCGCGACTCCCAGGCCGGACTCCTCGTCGATGCGGATCATCCCGGAGTCCTCGGGCTGGGCGAGCACGGTGTTGCCGAGGACGTAGCGGTCGTACTGGCTCGTCACCCACTTCTTGGACGCGAGGTTGGGGCTACCGGTCATGCGCAGCCAGGTTTCGCGGATCTCCTGGGGAGTCGTGGGACGCGTGAGCGCGCGCGCATCGTCGGCCTGCAGGGCGTCGAGGTCGCTCGGTCTCTGCATCGGTCGGTTGTAGACGGGACCCTCGTGCGCGACCGTGCGCGGAGGAACGTCGACGACGCGCTCGCCGTGCCAATCGATGGTGAGCCGCCCGGAGTCGGTCACCTCGCCGATGACGACGGCCTCCACCTCCCACTTGCGGCAGATCTCCATGAAGGCATCCACGTTGCCCGGCATGACGATCGCGCACATGCGCTCCTGCGACTCGCTCATGAGGATCTCCTCCGGCGAGAGCGAGGGATCGCGCAGCAGCACGCGGTCGAGTCGCACGTGCATGCCCCCCTCGCCATTGGAGGCGAGCTCGCTCGTCGCGCAGGAGATGCCAGCACCACCCAGATCCTGGATGCCCTCGACCAGTCCGGCGCGCAGCACCTCGAGCGTGCACTCGATGAGCAGCTTCTCCATGAAGGGATCGCCCACCTGCACACTCGGTCGCTTGGCTGGGCCGTCGGCGTCGAAGGTCTCACTCGCAAGCACAGAGACACCACCGATGCCGTCGCCCCCGGTGCGCGCGCCGTAGAGGATGACCAGGTTGCCCACGCCCTTGGCCGATGCGAGGTGGACGTCCTCGTGCTTCATGGCACCGACGCACAGGGCATTGACGAGCGGGTTGCCGGCGTACGTCGCATCGAAGACGACCTCGCCGCCGATCGTGGGCAGGCCGAGGCAGTTGCCGTAGCCGCCGATGCCCGCGACGATCCCGGGCAGCACGCGCTTGGTGTCGGGGGCATCCGCGGGGCCGAAGCGCAGGGGGTCCATCACCGCGAGTGGACGCGCTCCCATCGAGAGGATGTCGCGCACGATGCCGCCGATGCCCGTGGCCGCACCCTGATAGGGCTCGATGTACGACGGATGATTGTGCGATTCGACCTTGAAGGTCACCGCCCAGCCGTCGCCGACATCGACGACGCCGGCGTTCTCGCCGATGCCGACCATGAGCTGCGGCCAGCCGCCCTCGGGCTGCTTCTCGCCGAACTGGCGCAGGTGCACCTTGGAGGATTTGTAGGAGCAGTGCTCGCTCCACATGACGGAGTACATCGCGAGCTCGCTTGAGGTGGGGCGGCGGCCGAGGATCTCTCGGATGCGCTCGTATTCGTCGGGCTTGAGGCCCAGCTCGGCGTAGGGCTGCTCCGCCTCCGGGGTTGACTCGGCGCGGCCGACGGTGTCGAGGCTCATGCATTCACCAGTCGGTTGAGCGCGGAGACGAAGAAACCGAGACCGTCGGTCGAGGGGCCGGTGAGCGACTCGACCGCGTGCTCCGGGTGCGGCATGAGTCCGACGATCGTGCCGCTCGGATTGGAGATGCCCGCGATATCGCGCAGGCTGCCGTTGGGATTGACCTCGAGGTAGCGCGCGACGACGAGGCCGTCGCCCTCGAGGCGGTCGAGGGTCGCGTCGTCGGCGACGTAGCCGCCCTCGCCGTTCTTGAGCGGGATGACGATCTCCTCGCCCTCGGCGTAGGCATTGGTCCACACAGTGTCGACCCGCTCCATGCGCAGGCGCTGGTCGCGGCATACGAAGTGCAGATGGTCATTGCGCGTGAGGGCTCCGGGGAGCAGATGCGACTCGCACAGGATCTGGAAGCCGTTGCAGATGCCGAGGACGGGCAGGCCCTGCTGGGCGCGGGCGATGATCGTCGTCATGACGGGTGCGAACTTCGCGATGGCGCCGCAGCGGAGGTAGTCGCCGTAGGAGAAGCCGCCGGGCAGGACGACCGCGTCGACACCCTTGAGGTCGTCGTCGCCATGCCACAGGGCGACGGGCTCGCCGCCGGCTAGGCGCACCGCGCGCTGCGCATCACGGTCATCGAGGGATCCGGGAAAGGTGACGACGCCAATCTTCACGGCTAGGCCTCGACTCGCAGGGTGTAGCTCTCGATGACGGGATTGCTCAGCAACTCCTCGGCCATGCGATGCAGGTCGGCGAGGGCCTCATCCGTGGGCTCGCCCTCGAGGGTGATCTCGAAGCGCTTGCCCTGGCGGACATCGACGACGCCGTGGACACCGAGTCGTGCGAAGGCACCCATCACCGCGCGGCCCTGCGGGTCGAGGATCTCCGGCTTGAGCATGACATCGACGATGACGCGGGCCATGACGTCATCCTAGGGGGCGCCTCAGCGCCAAATGCGCGCGCTCTTCTTCCAGACGCCAGCGGATACCTGGAGGGATGAGGCTTGGCCGGAGACGCCACCGTAGTCCCCCGTGCCACCCACCACGGGGCGGATGGCGGGAGTGCCGCTCGCGCCGCCGGAGAGCGTCATGCCGGTGATGATCATGGTGCCGGTGGAGAACTCCTGCTCGATCATGCCGATGACCGGCGTGATGCCGTCGATCTCGTCGTAGGCGAGCAGAGTGGCGAAGTAGTCGCCGGACTTCTTCGCCTTCGTGTTCGA
>JAULZJ010000390.1:0-4425 GCA_032117435.1 Candidatus Nanopelagicales bacterium
TGGGCGAGCGCTGCGTTGAGCGAACCCGTGACCGGGTCCTCGGTCAGTCCGGAGTTGCCGGGGAAGAACGCGCGCACCTCGTAGTCGATGTCGCCGCCTGCGTGCGGTCCGACCACGCCGACGTCGAGTCCGGCCAGGAGCGCGGGATCAGGCTTGAGGGCAAGCACGTGCTCGGCGCTCTCCAGGAGCACTGCCCGCCAGCCCGGCCCGTTGTCGCACCACTGGTGATCCACGATGTCGGTGCGCGCGAGGCCAAGGCCCCGCGCGATGCGCTCGACATCGGCCTCGTCAAGTGGCCCACCGCGCTGCAGCGGGGGAGCTGCGAAGGCGAGGACATCACCATCGCGTCGGATGCGCACGAGGCCGGCTCCGCACTCCTGCACGATGACGTCGCCCCGAGGTCGGCCGCCCGCCTCGAGCCAGGCATGGCACGTGCCGAGAGTCGGATGCCCGGCGAAGGGCAGCTCGCGGCCGGGGCAGAAGATGCGCACGCGGTAGTCCGCCGCAGGATCGGTCGCCGGGAGCAGGAAGGTCGCCTCGGACAGGTTGGTCCAACTCGTGAAGGCGTGCATCTCATCGGTCGACAGGCCCTCGGCGTCGTGGACCACCGCGACTGGGTTGCCCCGCAGAGGGGCGGCCGTGAAGACGTCCACCTGACGGAAGGGGTGCGATGGCATCCGGGAACCCTAGCGAGGGTGAGGGATTTCCCGAACTGCGGCGGGTGTGCGGCGCGGGCGTGACTACCATCCGCCGCATGAACTCTTCACGTGTCACGCGCTCCCTTGTCCTGCCTGTAGCCGTCCTCGCGGCAGCGGGCTTCACCCTGACCGCCTGCGGCGGCTCCAGTGACTCCGCATCGTCGTCGAGCGCGGCGACCAGCGAGCCTCCCGCCCCCAATCCGAATCCTGACGGCGACTGCTCGGAGGCTGCGCTCAACTCCGCGGCGGCCAATGCCACCGGTGGCACCTTCGGGGGAGTCCAGGAGTTCACCTGTGACGGCGGCTATGCGGTCGTCAAGGGTGACCTCAACGACCAGTACCTCCCTGTGCTCTTCAAGGTCGAGGACGGCACCTGGGTGCCGGTCGAGATCCTGAACGCCTGCCAGGCCGGCGAGGTGCCCGCCAAGGTCGCGGAGATGGCCTGCCCCTAGTCGTCCCCTCGTGCACGAGAGCCCGGAGACCATGGGTCTCCGGGCTCTCGTGATGACCGGTATGCGCTAGCGCGCAGTGAAGAAGAGCGTCGCCTTCCTCGAGAAGAGCAGCCCCAGGATGATGAGGGAGAAGATCGCGCTGAAAAGGCCGCTCCAGCGGGCGCCGCTGATGAAGATCAGTTGGAAGATCCCGAAGAGCAGGGCCACGACGGTCACGATGCCGACGAGGAACCGAGAGAAGTTGTTGCCGTCGAAGAGCCCCTTGGCAACGGCGAGGTAGATCAGGCCGAGGACCAGGACGACGATAATGCTGAGGAGTCCCACACTCGCGCGCAGATCGGCGTTGAAGATGCCGATGATGCCGGTGATGACGTAGCTGATGCCGGCGAGGATGACGAGGATCCCCACCAGCGTGACTCCGAATGGACGACCCATGGCGTAGTGCCTCCCTTGATTGTGTAACCCGTGGCGCGATTGTGGCGCATAGATGCGGGCTTCCGCCGGCGACAGGCCGAGGATCTACGACGCTCATGCCTTGCCGGGATCGAATTCGGCGTTGATCTGGTCCATGGTCATGGACCTGCGATCCCGCATGCGCAGGAGTAGCGGAATGGCGATCAGCGACGCGATGACGAGGAGGAAGGATGCAGCGACCGGGGTGTCGAACCAGTCGATGAGGAGGGCCGCCACCAGTGGAGCCGTGCCCCCGAAGATCGCGGATCCGAGGTTGTAGCCGACTGCCAGTGCCGAGTAGCGGGCCTTGGACGGGAATTCCTCGCCGATAGCTGCGACCACGGGTCCGGTGTAGAGCATGAGGAGAACCAGGAGTACGAGTCCGCCCGCGATGACGAGGATGAGGCCCTCATTGGTCATGAGCCACAGCATCGGCACGCTCAGCAGGGTGAAGCCGATCGCGGCAGCCGTGAGAGTGAGCTTGCGGCCGTAGCGATCCGAGAGCGCGCCGAAGGCCGGAGTCGCGACGGCGTAGATGACCGTCATGCCGGTAGTCACCCAGAGCGCGGTGTCCGACTGGATCTCGCTGAAGGAGTCCAGGATCGTCGGCACGAAGCCCAGGACGACGTAGTAGAGGATGCCGCCGTAGCCGGCGAGCAGGGCCGCGATGATGACCTGCTTGGGGAGGTACTTCAGGGCGTAGCGCAAGGGCTGCTTGGGCACATCGCCGTCACGCTCCTCCTCGAGGAACTCCTCGGTCTCGGGCATGCGCCGGCGCATGACGAGCGCGAAGAGGCCCAGCGCACCACCGACGAGATAGCAGATGCGCCAGCCCCAGTCGCTCATGAAGTCGGCCGATGTCCAGGTGGTGAGGCTTGCCACGAGTGCAGACGCCAGGATGACGCCGAGGCCCGAGGTGAAGACCGCGGTCGACGCGACGAAGCCGCGCTTGCCGGTGGGCGCCTGCTCGACGAGCTGCACGATGGTGCCGCTGTACTCCCCGCCTGCCGAGAAGCCCTGAAGCAGGCGCATCGCGGTGAAGAGCAGGGGAGCGGCGATGCCGACGACGGCGTACACGGGAAGGAACGCCGTGAGCGCCATCGGTGCCGTCATCATGAGGATGGACAGCACGAGCGCCCGCTTGCGCCCGAGTCGGTCTCCGAGGCTGCCGAAGAACGCCCCGCCCGCGATACGCATGATCGATCCGGCCGCGAAGACACCGAGGCTCGCGATCGCCGAGACGATCGGGTCGTCAGAGGGGAAGAAGAGCGGCGACATCACCGGCACGAGGTAGAGGTAGAGCCCGTAGTCGAACCACTCGACCACCGTGCCTGCCGAGCCGTAGACGACGGCTTTGCGCGCACGCTTGTCCTCGGGTGTGGCTGCCTTGAGGATCGACATCAGGGCACCCTAGCGACGTCGGGGAGTCACCACCGGCTGTCCGGCGCTTCGCGACGTATCCACGGCATTCGTGCAAGGCTGTGCGGGTGATCTGGGGACGCGGCGCTCTCGCCCTGGGTGCTGGCGCTGCTGCGGCGGGTGGCCTCCTCGCCTATACCGTCACCCAGGTGCAGGGCCGGGCCCGTGGCGATGTCTCCGACTATCTCTCCGGTCCCGTCTCCCCGACGCCCCCGGTGGTCGTGGCGGGGGCGAGCATCGTCCGCGGCCGCGCATCCGTGGACTTCGTGCAGCTGCTGCGCGGGAGATTCCCCTCGCGTGTGTTCGTCAATGCGGGTGTCAATGGCAATGTCGCGTGGGAGCTGCTGCAGAGGATCGATCAGGTCGTCGCGTGCCGCCCCGCCCAGGTCGTGATCCTCGTGGGCACCAACGACGTGCAGGCGAGCCTCACGTCGGATGCGACGCGGCAGACCCGGGAGTCCAAGCACTTGCCAGAGGATCCCTCACTCGGCTGGTACGCCGCGTGCCTCGACGACATCGTGGATCGACTTCGTAAGGCGGGTGCAGCTGTGGCCCTCTGCTCGCTTCCGCCGATCGGCCAGAATTTGGGCGCACCCGTGAATGCCCTCATCCGCGAAGCCAATGCGGCCATCGCGCGCGTCTGCGATCAGCACGGGGCGACGTACCTGCCCGTCTACGAGGTACTCACGGAGCTGCTGGCCAGCCAGGGTGCCACCGAGGGACCCGCGTGGACGGGGTCCTGGACTCCGGGACTGCGCTCCCTCGTGGAGCACTTCGTGCTTCGTCGCGACTACGACGCGATCGCACGTGATCAGGGCTGGTTGCTGTCACCCGACGGCGTCCACATGGACTCGACCGGCGCAGGGATCATCGCGGATGTGGTGGCGCAGTGGCTCGAACGTCAGCCGAGCACCGAGTAGGCCCTGTCGCCCACGTTGATGGAGATCACGGACTGCGCTGAGGGATCGAGCCAGCGCAGCAGCCACTTCATGTCGGACTCGGGCATCGAGATGCACCCCTGGGTCGGCTTCCCCTCGGTGACGTGGAGGAAGAAGGCCGAGCCACGACCGGCCACGATCGGTTCGCGGTTGTAGTCGATGACTATTGCGTACTCATATGCGTCGATCGCGCCGAGCTGCTCGGACTTCGACTGGCGGAAGCCGCATGATGCGCCCGGCCGGCAGACACGCATCGCGTTGTAGTGCCTACTGCGGACATCGCTCACCCACCAGTGGGAGAGGCTGACGCGCGTATACGGAAGTGCACTGCCCGGGTCCCGCGCTCGCCCGAATGCCTCGGTCACTGTGAAGACTCCGCGGGGTGTGCGAGAGCGGCGTTCGGAGGCGAGTCCCACACCCTCTTCGCCGACGTAGACCGGGAGGGGTCCGCGCACGCGCGTGAAT
>JAULZJ010000391.1:0-4179 GCA_032117435.1 Candidatus Nanopelagicales bacterium
ATCCAGGGCACCATCCCGCATCCCGTGACGGGTGAGGCCGCCGCCGGAGTCGTCCTCCTGCGCCCCGCAGCACCAGGCACGGGGGTCATCGCGGGTGGTCCCGTCCGCGCGGTGCTGGAGTGCGCGGGCATTCACGACGTGCTCTCGAAGTCCCTCGGCTCGGACAATGCGATCAACATCGTGCACGCCACCGTGCAGGCGCTCCGCAACCTCGAGCGCCCAGAAGAGGTGGCTGCCCGTCGTGGCCTGCCCCTTGAGGACGTGGCTCCTGCTGCCCTCCTTCGCGCGCGCGCGGCAGGTGCATCATGAGCATCCGCCTGCAGGTGACACAACGAAAGTCGCCCATCGGGGGCACCCATAGCCAGCGCGAGACGCTTCGCTCCCTGGGCCTGAAGCGCATCGGCGACACCGTGGTCAAGGAAGACCGTCCCGAGATCCGAGGCATGATCGCCACGGTCTCCCATCTCGTCTCAGTCGAGGAGGTCAAGTGACATGGCTCTGAAGGTCCATCACCTTCGCCCAGCGCCCGGTGCGAAGACGCCCAAGACCCGCAAGGGCCGTGGCGAGGCATCCAAGGGCAAGACGTCGGGTCGCGGTACCAAGGGCACGCGCGCACGCAATCAGGTGCCGGCGCGCTTCGAGGGCGGCCAGATGCCTCTGCACATGCGTCTGCCCAAGTTGAAGGGCTTCACCAACCCGAACACCGTCACCTACCAGGTCGTCAACGTCGCCGCCCTCGGCAAGCTCTTCCCCCAGGGTGGCGCCGTCACCGTCGCCGACCTGGTTGAGGCCGGGGCGGTCCGCAAGGGCCAGCCGGTCAAGGTGCTCGGCCAGGGCGACATCTCCGTCGCCGTCCAGGTGAAGGCCCACGCCTTCTCCGCCTCGGCCCAGGAGAAGATCGCCGCCGCTGGCGGAAGCATCGAGAAAGTCTGACCGCCCAGGATTAACCCAGGATCGCCGGGACGGCGCTCGCGGGGGCCTAGGTTAGGCTGCTTCGAGCCCGACCGGGGTCATCGTCCACGACATGGCGATGCCGAGGCATCGCCCAGGAGGTAAGCGTGCACCTTAGCGCCTTCGTCGCGGCGTTCCGTACCCCGGACCTGCGCAAGAAGCTGCTCTTCACGCTGGCCATGCTGGCGGTTTTCCGCCTGGGCTCCGTGGTGCCGACCCCCGGTGTGGACTACTCCGCCATCCAGCGTTGCATCGACCAGACCTCGGATAACTCTGTCTACGCCGTTATCAACCTATTCAGTGGCGGAGCGCTGCTGCAACTCTCGGTCTTCG
Organism: Candidatus Nanopelagicales bacterium; assembly: GCA_032117435.1. Lineage (GTDB taxonomy): Bacteria > Actinomycetota > Actinomycetes > S36-B12 > S36-B12 > Mxb001. Next base: position 1,285 of record JAULZJ010000391.1, read on the forward strand.
CGCTGGGCATCATGCCCTACATCACGGCGAGCATCATCCTCCAGCTGCTCACGGTCGTGATCCCTCGACTGGAGATGCTCAAGAAGGAGGGCCAGTCCGGCCAGGCCAAGATCACGCAGTACACCCGGTACCTCACCATCGGGCTGGCGATCCTGCAGTCGACCGCGATCCTCTCCCTGGCGCGGACGCCGGGGCAGCTCTTCAGCGGCTGCAACGAGGAACTCATCCCCAATCAGAGCCCCCTCCTCATCATCGTCATGGTCATCGTGATGACCGCGGGTACCGCGGTGATCATGTGGCTGGGTGAGTTGATCACCGAGCGCGGCGTCGGCAATGGCATGTCGCTGCTGATCTTCACGTCGATCATCGCCACGATTCCGGCCCAGTTCATCAACGTCTTCGTCAGCCGCGGGACCTTCTCCTTCGCGCTCACCCTGCTGGTGTCACTGGTGGTCCTCGCCCTCGTGGTCTTCGTGGAGCAGGGTCAGCGGCGTATCCCTGTGCAGTACGCCAAGCGCATGGTCGGACGGCGTATGTACGGCGGGACCTCCACCTACATCCCGCTGAAGGTCAACATGGCCGGTGTCATCCCGGTCATCTTCGCCTCTTCCCTCCTCTTCCTGCCGACGCTGCTCGTGCAGTTGACCGGCAGTCAGGCCGAATGGGCCCAGTGGATAGCGACCAACTTCTCCACCGGTACGACCACCTGGTATCTCCTGGTCTTCTTCATCCTCACCGTCTTCTTCACCTACTTCTATGTGTCGATTACGTTCAACCCCGTCGACGTCGCCGACAACATGAAGAAGTACGGGGGCTTCATCCCTGGGATTCGGGCGGGCAAGCCCACTGCTGAGTACCTCTCCTACGTGCTCAACCGACTCACCTTCCCTGGATCGATCTATCTCGGCATGATCGCCGTCATGCCGGTCTTCGCCTTCAACCTCATCGGCATCGGCGATCAGTTCGTCTTCGGTGGCATCAGCCTGCTGATCGTGGTGGGCGTGGGTCTCGACACCGTCAAGCAGATCGACTCCCAGCTCCAGCAGCGCAATTACGAGGGCTTCCTCCGCTGATGAGGCTCCTCATCATGGGGCCCCCTGGTGCCGGCAAGGGCACCCAGGCGGTCGTCGTCGCGTCCGCGCTTGGCGTGCCGCACATCAGCACCGGCGACATCTTCCGCGCCAACGTCACCGCGGGCACGCCACTCGGCGAAGAGGCCCAGCGCTACATGGATGCGGGTGAGTACGTGCCCGACTCCATAACCAATGCCATGGTCCGCGACCGCATCTCGCACGACGATTGCCAGCCCGGCTTCCTGCTCGATGGCTATCCGCGCACCCTGGAGCAGGTCAACGAGCTCGACATGATGCTTCAGGCCGATGGCCTTCGTCTCGACCATGTCGTGGAGCTCTCAGTCGACACCGAAGAGGTCGTAGCCCGTCTTCTCAAGCGAGCGCAGGACCAGGGTCGTGCCGACGACACGGCGGATGTCATCCGCCGCCGGCTCGAGGTGTACTTCGAGCAGACGGCGCCCCTGGTGGGGGTGTATCGCGAACGCGGCATCCTTGTCGACGTCGATGGCATGGGGGAGATGCCCGAGGTCTCTGAGCGCATCCTTTCGGTCCTGCGCAGCTGACGATGTTTCGCTCACGCGATCTCATCGAGATCAAGTCGGTGGATCAGGTCGACATGATGCGCGCTGCTGGCCTGGTCGTGGCTCGCTCCCTGCAGCGCATTGCCGAGATCACTGGCCCAGGTGTCTCGACTGCCGAATTGGACGAGTGTGCTGCGCAGTCCATCCGGGACGAGGGTGCCACCCCTTCCTTCCTGGGCTATCACGGTTTCCCCGCGCATATCTGCGTCTCGGTCAACGAGGAAGTCGTCCACGGGATCCCGGGTGCCCGGCGCATCGAAGAGGGCGACGTTGTCTCCATCGACTGCGGCGCCATCGTGGACGGGTGGCATGGTGACGCAGCGCTCACCATCCTCGTGGGCGACGTCTCTCCCGAACTGCGCGAACTCTCACGCGTGACCGAGGAGTCCCTGTGGGCCGGCCTGAGGGCCGCGCGGCCGGGCAACCGGCTCTCCGACATCGGCCATGCCGTCGAGTCCGTCGTACGGGCTCACGGGGATCAGTACGGCATCGTCGAGGAGTACGTCGGACACGGCATCGGGTCGAGCATGCACATGGAGCCCCCGGTGCCCAACTACGGGAGGCCCGGTAAGGGCCCCCGCCTGGTACCGGGCATGGCCCTCGCCGTGGAGCCGATGGTCATCCTGGGTGATCCGACAGTCGAGGTGCTGGACGACGAGTGGACCGTGGTCGCCAGCGACGGCTCCCATGCCTGCCACTGGGAGCACACCGTGGCGATCACCGATGACGGCCCCTGGGTCCTGACTGCCCTGGACGACGTGCGTCCCTGAGTACCCGCCATGGGGCGAACCTTCCCACGACGGGGTGTCCGAAATGCGGATAATCCTGCCGGGTGGACCCCGATTAGGTCGTGGGATGCACCGCGCGTACACTTGACGGGCTGATCATCGGGCTCCCCCGTTCGTCCGCACCCCCTCCTTTCGGAGCGGGGTCGTGAGCGTGCGAGGAGACCGATCGGACGAGAGCAGAGGGCATGGCAAAGAAGGACGGCGCGATCGAGCTCGAGGGCACGATCACCGAATCCTTGCCCAACGCGATGTTCCGTGTGGAACTGGACAACGGTCACAAGGTCCTGGCCCACATCAGCGGGAAGATGCGGATGCACTACATCCGAATCCTCCCCGATGACCGCGTCGTCGTGGAGCTGTCGCCCTACGACCTGACTCGGGGTCGCATCGTCTACAGGTACAAGTGACAGCAGGTCGAGAGCAGTCAGGTAGAGAGTTGGGATTCCGGTGAAG
>JAULZJ010000392.1:0-6869 GCA_032117435.1 Candidatus Nanopelagicales bacterium
AATCCATGTGGTGCGTCGCGCTGTCGAAGCGAGCCTCGCGGATCTCCCGGCACACGGCAGGGTGCTCGTCGCGGTCTCGGGTGGTGCTGATTCGCTTGCACTCGCACGGGGTGCCGCTGCACTGGACCGACCCGTGGCCGCGGGAATCATCGACCACGGGCTGCAGCAGGGATCCGATGCCGTGGCGGGGATTGCTGCACGCGAGTGCGAGCGAATGGGCATCGAGCCGGTCCTCGTCGAGCAAGTGACCGTCGGACTCCAGGGCGTCGGCCCGGAGGCAGCCGCACGTGAGGCACGCCGGACTGCGCTCGAGGCCATGGCCGATCGACTCGGTGCCCGGGTGATCCTGTTGGGGCACACGAGGGATGACCAGGCTGAGACGGTGCTGCTCCGTCTCGGTCGCGGGTCCGGCGCGCGTTCGCTCGCCGCCATGGCACCCATTGCCGGTCGCTGGCGCCGACCACTGCTCGGCCTGCCCCGAGATGTCGTGCGCGCGAGCGTGGCAGATATCGCTGTCTGGGAGGACCCGCACAATGCTGACTCGGCATACGCACGCGCGAGAGTCCGGCATGTGGCCTTGCCCGCCCTCGTCGAGGCACTCGGCGCGGATGTCGTGGCGGGACTCGCGAGGTCCGCGCGCCAGCTCCGCGACGACGCCGATGCCTTGGATGACATCGCCGCCCGGGCCGCGCCGGCCGTCACCGGGTCCGATGGCGCACTCGACGCACAAGGCCTGCTCGAGCTGCCTCGAGCGGTGCGTACGCGCGTGATCAGGGCCGCGATCCTGGCTGCGGGCGCTCCGGGTTCCGCGGTCACGTCCGCCCACATCGATCGGATCGATGCACTTGTGTCGGACTGGCGCGGCCAGGGACCGGTGGATCTGCCCGGCGGTCTCGTGGGCGAGCGCAAGTATGGAAGGCTGATGGTGTTCCGTGCCCCGCCGGTCGCGGATCGACGGCGAGACAACCGCGAGGAGTGAGAGTGGACGCCGATCACGTCCCATCGGAGATCAGCGAGATCCTCATCACGGACGACCAGATCCAGTTGCGTCTTGCCGAAGTGGCAGCGCAGGTGGACGCCGACTACAAGGGTCGCGACCTACTGCTGGTCGGCGTACTCAAGGGCGCCACCATCGTGGTGGCGGATTTCATGCGCCACCTGCGATCTCACGTCAACGTGGACTGGATGGCCGTCTCCTCCTACGGGTCGGGCACGCAGTCATCGGGTGTCGTGCGTATCCTTAAGGACCTGGACACCGATCTTGAGGGCCGCAATGTCCTCGTCGTCGAGGACATCCTGGATACGGGGCTCACGCTCTCGTGGCTGATCCGCAATCTCCAGTCGCGCGGCGCTGCGTCGGTCGAGGTCTTCACCCTCTTGCGCAAGTCCGAGGCTCTCCAGATGCCCGTAGAGCCCAAATACGTGGGGTTCGATATCCCCAATGTCTTCGTTGTCGGCTACGGATTGGACTACGCCGAGCGCTATCGCAACCTCCGTCAGGTCGGCGTTCTCGATCCTCGGGTGTACGGCGGCTGACCGGCCAAGGGCGCACGCGTCGGTGTACCTTCGAGTCAGCGGGCCGGAATACCCGCATGCCGGGGCGTGTTGCCGCCTCATCGACGACCAGAGGATGCCGACCAGATGAATGCCAAGCGATTCCTCCGCGGACCGCTCTTCTGGATCCTGCTCGCCGTCCTTCTGGTCCTCGTCGGCTCCAGCCTGGTGAGCGGCATTGGCGGACCCGAGCGCATCGACACGAGCCAGGCGGTCGCTGACATCCAGGGCGACCGGGTCGAGTCCGCCGTGATCACCGATGGCGACCAGGTCCTTGAGCTCACGCTGAAGGACGGCACCGTCGTCACCAGCCAGTACGTCACGGGCCAAGGAGTCGAGCTTCAGCGACTGCTCCAGGAGAAGGCAGCGGAGGGTCAACTCCCCGGTGGATACAACGTCGTCGTCCCGCAGGACAACATCTTCCTCAGCTTGCTCTTCACCCTGCTGCCCTTCGCGCTCCTCATCCTGCTGCTCTTCTTCTTCATGAGCCAGATGCAGGGTGGCGGGCGCATCATGAACTTCGGCAAGTCCAAGGCGAAGGCTGTCTCCAAGGACATGCCCAAGACGACCTTCGCCGACGTCGCCGGAGCTGACGAAGCGGTGGAAGAACTCGAGGAGATCAAGGAGTTCCTCTCCGAGCCCGCCAAGTTCCAGGCCGTCGGGGCCAAGATCCCCAAGGGTGTCTTGCTCTATGGCCCCCCCGGCACGGGCAAGACCCTCCTTGCCCGCGCTGTCGCGGGGGAGGCAGGGGTGCCCTTCTTCTCCATATCCGGCTCTGACTTCGTCGAGATGTTCGTGGGTGTCGGCGCGAGCCGGGTGCGCGATCTCTTCGAGCAGGCCAAGACCAATGCCCCGGCCATCATCTTCGTGGATGAGATCGATGCCGTCGGTCGGCATCGTGGGGCCGGGCTCGGCGGTGGACATGATGAGCGCGAACAGACGCTGAATCAGATGCTCGTCGAGATGGACGGCTTTGATGTCTCCTCCGGCGTCATCCTCATCGCGGCCACCAACCGTCCGGACATCCTCGATCCCGCGCTCCTGCGTCCGGGCCGATTCGATCGCCAGATTGCCGTGGATCGACCCGACCTCGAGGGTCGGTTCGCCATCCTCCAGGTCCACGCACGGGGCAAGCCGCTGGCCGATGGCGTCGACCTGCGTGCCGTCGCGCGTCGCACCCCGGGCTTCACGGGAGCCGATCTCGCCAACGTCCTCAATGAGGCGGCACTGCTCACGGCACGCACCGGCGCCCAGCTGATCGATGACGATGCGCTCGACGAGGCCATCGACCGCGTGATTGCAGGCCCGCAGAAGCGCACGCGCGTCATGGATGACCAGGAGAAGATGATCACGGCGTACCACGAAGGCGGGCACGCCCTTGTCGCTGCGGCGCTGCCAGGCAGCGATCCCGTGCATAAGATCACGATCATGCCCCGTGGTCGGGCGCTCGGCTACACCATGGTGTTGCCCGATCAGGAGAAGTACTCGACCACGCGCAGCCAGATGCTTAATCAGTTGTCCTACATGCTCGGCGGCCGCGCGGCGGAGGAGTTGATCTTCCACGATCCGACCACGGGGGCATCCAATGACATCGAGAAGGCAACCGCGCTCGCGCGCGCGATGGTGACCCAGTACGGCATGACGGAGCGCCTCGGGGCGATCCGCTACGGCCAGGAGCAGGGGGAGGTCTTCCTCGGCCGCGACATGGGTCATGCGCGCGACTACTCGGAGGAGGTCGCGGCCGCGATCGACGAAGAAGTCCGCACGCTGATCGAGACGGCCCACCAGGAGGCCTACGACATCCTGGTGGCCAACAGGGACGTGCTCGACCGCCTCGTGCTCGAACTCCTCGAGAAGGAGACGCTCGATAAGGCCGAGGTTGAGGCGGTCTTCACCGAGTTACGTCTGCAGGAGTCGCGGCCAGCGTGGACCGGGTCCACGTTGCGTCGACCCGATGTACGGGGTCCGGTCTCCGTCCCGGCGCGCAGTGCCCACGCGGGTGCCAACGGGAGTGCCAGCGGCAGTGCCAACGGCAGTTCCAGCGGGACTAGCCATGGGGCGTCGCCCGGACATGCCCCGGCACCGGCGGCGCCCGAGGGTGTCACCCACCGGACCGAGGAGCGTGAGTGACCAGTCACGGCGACATCACCAGGGTGTCCCTGGATCGTGAGCCTCCCGCGCTCGGCCCCTTCGACCGTGAGCGTGCGGAGTCCGCCATCCGCGAGTTGCTCATCGCCGCGGGGGAGGATCCCGATCGCGAGGGTCTGCTCGACACCCCTGCGCGCGTGGCCCGGGCCTACGAGGAGATCTTCTCAGGCATGCGCCTCACCGCGGAGGACGTACTCACGACGACCTTCGACCTCGGTCACGACGAATTGATCATCGTCCGTGACATCGAGGTCTACAGCACCTGCGAGCATCATCTGGTGCCCTTCCACGGGGTCGCGCATGTCGGCTACATCCCCGCAAGGGATGGACGCATCACGGGACTCTCCAAGCTGGCGCGCCTCGTCGATGTCTACGCCAAGCGACCGCAGGTGCAGGAGCGCCTCACCTCTCAGATCGCCGATGCGCTCATGCGGATCCTCCAGCCCCAGGGAGCCATCGTCGTCGTCTCCTGCGAGCATCTGTGCATGTCCATGCGCGGCGTCCGCAAGCCCGGGGCCAGGACGATGACGAGTGCGGTCCGCGGCGCGCTCACCGACCCGGCCACTCGGGCCGAGGCCATGGCTCTCTTGCGGGAGTAGGAGTGCTTGCGCCCAGCGGACTGCCCGCAGCCCTGCGAGATCTGGACCGCACGATCGTCATGGGCATCCTCAACGTCACGCCGGATTCCTTTTCCGACGGTGGTCGCTGGGCGGATCCCACCCTCGCCATCGATCGTGGGCGTCGCCTCTACTCCGAGGGTGCCGACCTGGTCGATGTGGGCGGTGAGTCGACTCGTCCCGGTGCCCGGCGCAGCCCTGCCGAAGATGAAGTCGCGCGCGTACTCCCCGTCGTCAGTGCCCTGGCGAGCGAGGGGATTCCTATCAGTATCGACACCATGCGCGCTGAGGTGGCGCAGGCGTGCGTTGCGGCAGGGGCGATCCTGGTCAATGACGTGAGCGGTGGTCGCGCCGATGAGGGGATGCTTCCCTGGCTGGCCACCTCCACGGTTCCGTACGTGGCCATGCACTGGCGCGGACCGAGTGACGTCATGGAGGATCTCGCGACATACGACGATGTAGTGGCGGATGTCGTGGCGGAGCTTCAGGCACGTCTGGACGCGCTTTCGGCCGCCGGGGTCGATCTCGAGCGGGTCGTCCTCGATCCCGGGCTCGGCTTCGCGAAGCGATCGCCTCATAACTGGGCCCTGCTACGCGACCTCGATGTGATTGCGGGCCTAGGGCGGCCGCTGCTCATCGGCGCCTCGCGCAAGAGATTCCTCGGTGACGTGCTGGCGGACGAGCGCGAACAGGTGCGACCCCTTGCCGGTCGAGACGCCGCAGGAGATGCCGTGACAGCACTAGCGGCTTACCTCGGTGTCTGGTGCGTACGCGTGCATGAGGTACGTGCAAGTCGAGATGCTGTGCTGGTTGCGCAGGCGTGGAAAGGATGATGATGGGTGCCCTGATCCCCGGTCGTGGACGTGACCTCATCGAGGTGCACGGGATTCGCGCGCGCGGGCACCACGGTGTCCTGGAGAGCGAGCGCCTTACGGGGCAGCCCTTCATCGCCGATGTGGTCCTCGCGGTGGATACTCAGCGGGCCGCAGGCAGCGATGACCTCGCTGACACGGTCGACTACTCCCTGGTGGCGCAGGCGGTGCACGCCGAGCTCGCGGGTGAGCCGGTCGATTTGATCGAGAAGCTCGCGGAGCGCATCGCATCGAGGTGCCTCGCCTTCCCCGGTGTCCAGGCTGTCGAGGTCGCCCTGCACAAGCCCGAGGCGCCCGTGGGCGTGCCGGTGAGTGATGTCGTGCTGCGCATCGTGCGAGAGCGGCTGTGAATCAGGCTGGTGGGAGCGTGAGCGGTCGTGCCGTGCTCTCACTGGGATCCAATATGGGCGACCGCGTGGCTCTCCTGCAGGGAGCGCTCGACTCCCTGGCCGCACGCGGCGTGCGGATCCTGGCCGTGTCGTCGGTCTACGAGACCGCTCCGGTCGGTGGACCCGATCAGGGTGATTTCCTCAACGCTGTTGCCCTCGTCCGTACGAGTGTCGAACCCCTCGAGCTGCTCGCTCTGTGCCAGCAGGTCGAGGCAGAGCATGACCGGATCCGCGAGGTGCGCTGGGGACCGCGCACGCTCGACGTCGATCTCATCGAGATGGACGGCGTGGCCATGGAGGATGAGATCCTCACGCTGCCGCACCCTCGGGCCCGTGAGCGCGCGTTCGTCTGCATCCCATGGCTCGAGGTGGATCCCGATGCTGTCCTCTTGGAGCAGCCCCTGTCCGCGCTGACCCTGGACTCGACCGGTGTCGTGCGCCGCGTGGACATGGCTCTGCGCCTCCCGGAGAGTGACCGGTGAAGCCGACTCGGTGGGTCCCCCTGGTCGCGATCGGCGCGATCGCGCTCGCCGTCGGCTGGCTCCTGGTCGATCTCGTCGAGCGAGTCGCTGGTCGCATCCTCGGCGTGCCGTGGCTCGCGGCCGTTGCCCTGTGGGTGCTCGCCATCGGTGTCCTCGGCTGGACGGTGCTGAGTCGGGGACGGCTCAGCGGTCGGCCGGGCGCGGGGCCTGCAGCAGCGGGGGCCGACCGCGACTCCCACCACCGCATGCCACCTCTCGTCGCCGCGCGCACGGCGGCACTGGCACTGGCGGCCTCCCGGACGGGTGCCCTGATCGGCGGCTTCTATCTCGGAATCGGGCTCGGGCTCCTCGGAGTCCGCGACACCCCGACGGGCTCGGCCTCCCTCGCTGCTGCTGTCGCCAGCGTGGCCGCCTGCGTCGTGCTCGTCGCTGCCGCGCTGTGGCTGGAGCAGCTCTGCCGCCTGCGCGATGACGATGATGCGAGGTAGCGCCGGCTAGCGCTGATGGGCGCGAATGTACGTCGCGAACCTGGCTCGCAGCAGTGCCTCGGAGTCTGGGTCGAGCTCCGGACTTTCGCCGAACATCTCGCGGAAGGCCCTAATCGACTCGATGATCGTGCCGCCCGTCGAGCCCAGGTCACCACCCTCCCCCTGGATCGCCACCATTCCGGGCATGTGGGAGAAGACGTCGGAGAAGAAGCCGACATCCAGTCGGTGCTCGGCGATGTGGAACGCCTGATCACGGAGCTCGTCGAAGGGGAGATCCTCAAGGACCACGTCGTCGGACATGGGCTGACCCTATCCCCCC
>JAULZJ010000393.1:0-3722 GCA_032117435.1 Candidatus Nanopelagicales bacterium
ACGAAGACTACGTCCTGCACGCCGACGACCTCGTGGCTGGCTACTTCCCCGGCGTGAACATCCTCAATGGCTGCTCACTCACGGCCAGGGAAGGCGAACTGGTCGGCATCATCGGCCCCAACGGTGCCGGCAAGTCGACTTTGCTCAAGGCCATGTTCGGTCTTGTCCGCGTGTACTCGGGGCGCGTCACGCTCCGCGGTCGCGACATCACGAACCTTCGCGCCGATGCCCTCGTCAAGGAGGGCGTGGGCTTCGTCCCGCAGAACAACAACGTCTTTCCATCGCTCACGATCGAAGAGAACTTCCAGGTAGGCTGCTATCAGAACCCCAAGCTCTTCAATCAGCAGTTCGAGCGCGTCGTGTCGATCTTCCCAACCATGGCGGAGCGCCGCAAGCAGCGGGCCGGCTCGCTCTCGGGCGGGGAACGCCAGATGGTCGCGATGGGCCGTGCTCTCATGATGGATCCCAGGGTCCTCCTCCTCGACGAGCCCAGCGCCGGCCTATCCCCTGCGCTCCAGGACGAGGTCTTCGTCAACGTCAAGGGCATCAATGCCGCCGGAGTCACGGTCGTCATCGTCGAGCAGAACGCCGCACGATGCCTGCAGATCGTGGACCGAGGCTATGTCCTCGACCAGGGCAAGAACGCCTACACGGGCACCGGCAGGGAGCTCGCGAACGATCCCAAGGTCATCGAGCTCTACCTCGGCACCCTGGCCAAGGCCTGATTCCGAGCCCCGCCAAAACCACGCTCCGTCGCGCCGACAACCGATGATCCCCGCGACGAACCGTCGTCTGCGCGGGATGAAAGGGTGCTCAACTCGGGGTTGATCGGGTCAGGGCGACCAAAATCCTCGCCAGGACCTCACGCGGGCGGTGGTTCGAATCACTCCGTGATGTCGTGTGCACTCGCGCCACCCCTAGCGCCCATGAGCCGTGCCGCTTGGGCACGCACACACCCGCAGAGGGGGATCAGTGCCGACACTTCGCATCGGCCAAGGTAGCGGGCCACATCAGGCCCCGTGCGCAGCGGGCTCGTAACGGGAACGCCATCAGGTGGGTGGCTTCGGCGAGGCGAAGATCCGCGACCATGACTCGAATTCCATGCAGCGTGCCCTGACGCACATTGGGCCCACGTGGGACCAGCAGGGTGAGTGGCACGGAACTCAGTGCTGGCCCCTTACTGCCGAATGCCGGCACCCCCCAAGACGGCGCCACGCCAAGTCCACGCCGTAGGGCAGGGAACCTCATGCGACCCGCTGGACGATCCCAGCCGACGCTGCACGGGCCATCCGATCCCGAATGATGCCATGCGGCTTCGCACGTCACCCGCGGCGGTGGACGACGCGGGTGCGCCACTCATGTCCACGTGGGACGACACGTGGCAGCACCACTCGTGGCCAGCACGACGCTTCGTCGGGGTTTCCTTCCGCTGTAGGCCCGACACACCGTCACTTTCACGGGCCGCCGGTGCTGGGTGGGGGGCCTGGGCGAGGACGCAGGCGCCGGAGGCGTCGGTACGGGTGACTCGATTCTGCAGCACAGCGCGACAGGTACCGTCACATGCAGGAAGCCCGGCCCCCGAAGGGACCGGGCTTCCTGTCAGTGCGTGACTTACGGGACGGGGACCTCAACAGGTCCGACGACCTCGATGCTCTCGAACTTGGTGTTCGTGAGGTACTGCACCACGTCGATGGTCGCAGACTTGGGATCGCCGTACTCATTGAAGTCCAGCGGGCCGGTCACACCGTCGTAGTTGGGCTGGCCGCCCCCCTGGACGATCGCAACGCAATCGGCGTAGGTGCTGCAAGACTCGCCACCGGCATCGGCATTGGCGACCATCGGCATGGCTGCCGCGATCGCAGTGCCATCAGCGCAACCGGCGTACTCCGCAGCGATCGCGACGAGCATCGTCGCGTCGTAGGCCTGGGCCCCGTACGCGAAGTCGGTGAGCGCGGGATCCTGCTCGAGCAGCTTGGCGTTGAACGCCTCCACGTCGACCGAGGGATCACCCGTGGGCACGGTGCCGATGACACCGGTCATCGTGTCCTTCGGGAAGTCCTTGAACGCCGTCGTCGACAGGTTGCCGTCGGCGAGGTAGATCTGGACGTCCTGCGGGCCAACACCCTGCTTGATCATCTCCTGGATGAGCTTGACGCTCTCGTCGAAGCCGACAACCTGGACGAACTCGGGGTTGCCTGCCGCGATCTCCGCGACCTCAGCCTCGAAGGACGCCGCCGTGGGGTCGTAGGTCAGGGCGGTGGTGATAGTGCCACCGTTGGCCTCGAAGTCAGCGACGAAGGCGTTCTGCAGGCCCTCGCCGTAGGGATCCTTGCGCGCGATGGTCGCGCCCGAGGTGAACCCGTTGTCGATGGCGTTGCTGGCCTGGACCGCACCCTGAAGGGCATCGGACGGAGCGGTACGGAAGTACAGACCGTTGTCCGGGTAGTCCGTCAGCGACGGGGCGGTGTTGGCCGGCGAGATCTGAAGCACGCCGTTGCTCGTGATCTTGTCAATGACGGTGAAGGTCACACCGGACGACGCGGCGCCGATGATGGCCTGCACGCCCTTGGCAAGGTGCGAGTCCACGGTCTGCGAAGCGATGTCGGTCTCGGTATCGCCGGAGTCGCCGTACTCGTTGACCACGGGCTGGCCAAGTACGCCGCCAGCCGCGTCGATCTCCTTGACAGCAAGGTCGACACCCGCGAACTCGGGCGGCCCGAGGTAGGCGAGGCTGCCCGTTGCCGGGAGCAATGTGCCGATCTTGAGCTGGGTGTTCTGGCAGTCAGTCGAGGGTGCGGGCTCGGCGGACGATGACGAAGCCTCAGAGGAAGCCGGAGCTGCGCTCGACTCCCCACTGGTGCTGCTGCCACCGCACGCGGCGAGCACGAGGCTCGCGGCGCCGAGGACCACGACTGCCCCCGCAATCGGGCTGCGTCGGATCATCAATTTCTCCTTAAGGGGTGGCGGGCCGTGGAAGCACGACCTCGCCGTGATGGTGTCTTGAAACTACCGTGTTCCTAGGACAAGGGCTAATGCCCCCGGGGATCGTCACCCGATGGTTAGGAAACCGTGACTCAGCTTGTTATCTTTTCGTTATCTTGGGTCGGCGGGGGGCGGGCCTCCCTCCAGCACCTGCCGTGCGACGTCGGCCACGGAGCACCGGGAGTCCATCGCCGTCTGGCGCAGCCATCGATATGCCTCGTCCTCCCCCAGCCCCAGCATCTGGGCCAGGGCTCCCTTGGCCCGCTCGACGTCCCGACGATCGGCCAAGCGCTGTTCGGCCCGCTCAGCCGCCGCCGCAGAAGCAACCACCTGGCCACGCAGGTCGCGCAGCGTGAGCCACCCCGACCATGCCATCTCGATGGCGGGGACGAGGTCATCGCGGCTCACCGGCTTGACGAGATAGGCCATGGCGCCGGCATCACGAGCCTGCGCGACTCGGTCGCGCTGGCCGAATGCCGTGACGACGACGACGGCGGTGGTGTCGCTGACGCGGCGTGTCACCTCAATCCCGTCGAGATCCGGCATCGCGATGTCGACCAGGGCAACGTCCGGCGACCGGGCAAGGATCACCTGTACGGCGGCCGGCCCGTCAGCAGCCTCGGCCACGACGTCGTACCCCTCCTCGCGCAGGATCTCCACGAGATCCATGCGGATGACGGCTTCGTCCTCGGCCACGACGATGCGCGGTTGAACCTGCGTCACGCGAAGAGCCTAGGCGA
>JAULZJ010000394.1:0-1981 GCA_032117435.1 Candidatus Nanopelagicales bacterium
AGGCCTCTCGTGCGCCGAGCCCGGGTACATGCGTGGACATCGCGACACTACGTCACGTCTGCGCACCGATGACCTGACTGAGGATTGACCGATGTCGCTCATTCGTGGGACGCCTTATGGTGGTGCCATGGACGAGCAGACTAAGGACAACCTGGAGAAGGGTGCTGAGCATCTGCTCCACGCGGTCGAGGACGCAGCCGATGTCGTGGGGCACACGGCCGCGGGGGCAGTGAAGGGTGCCGCCGATGGCGTGGAGGGTGCCTCGGCCGCCACGAAGGCGCGTGAGGTCGAGTCGGAGTCCTAGGCTCCGCGGCCACCACGTGCCATGAGCGCGGCCCCGATGACGCCCGAGTCCGGGCCCAGGGCTGCCGGCGCGAGTCCAGGAGCCTGCGGGCGCGACAGCGCGAGGTAGCTGGCGCGGACCTGGTCGAGCCACCATCCACCGGACGAGCCGAGGCCACCGCCCAGGACGACGATCGCCGGGTCGACGATGTCCACCGCCCAGGCGACGGCGCTGCCGAGTGCCTGAGCCGCACTGTTGGCGATCGCATGCGCTCGCGCATCCTGGCTCCGCGCGCGTTCGATCACCTCACGTGCTCCGTCCACGCTTTGCCCGGTGAGGCGCTCGAAGCGGTGGGCGATGGCTGAGCCCGACGCGAACTCCTCAACCGTCGACATGCCTCCGGCTTCCAGGCTGCGATCGATCGGCAACTCGCCAAGAGCGATGGCCTCACCGCGATGCCCGGGCCAGACCGAGCCTGCGAGGACGAGCGCGCACGAGATGCCTGTGCCGACGCTGATGTAGAGCAGGGAGTCGAATTCGCGTCCGGCCCCGAATCGGGCCTCGGCCAGTGCGCCGCAGCGCACATCGCTTTCGACAGTGACGGGTGCAATATCGGCGAAGAGCAGGGCTGGCTGGGTCGTCCACGCGAGTACGAGAGCGCTGTGGAGCTCGTTGTCCCGGACGTACTCGGGTACGCCGACGCCGACGCCCGCGATCGTGAGGCCATTCAACGCCGCCTGCTCCGCCACCTGCTGTGCGGTGGCATGCGAGATGCGCATGCCCGGATCCGCTCCCTCGTCTGACCGGGTCGAGTGCTCCGCGACCGCGAGGATGCTGCCGTCATCGTCGACGAGCGCGGCCCGCACCTTGGTGCCGCCGACGTCGACTCCGAGAAAGAGGTCGCCGGTCACGCCAGGTAGCCGGGAGCGCTCCCGGAGATCGCGCGAGCCGGGGCGTCGGACTGGTTCACGAAGCGGTAGGCGAATCCCTCGGGCACCACCATCGAGTCGCCCGCACTCACACGCCACCACGTAGCGTTCTCGGCATCGGGGGTATGCACGTGGAGCTCGCCATGCGTCACGTAGAGGAGTGCATCCCCATCGTGGCGTCGCACATCGCTGGAGTCCCCGGGAAGCACGGTGACCTCGGCGACGGTGAGGTTCTCGGTCGAGCACAGCAGCCCGACCTGCAGGGCGCCCTCGGCCCGCCAACGCAGGTCCTGCTCGCGGACCAGGTGCAGGGTGTCCTTGTCCTCCAACGTCGCTCGCTGCATGGGCCAGTGCCCGAGCACGGAGTCGTCGGCGTGAGTGGGGGACTCAAGGTAGGGCACCGTCTTGGCATAGGCCGATGACGCGCCCGTTGCCGGCGGTGGGGAGAAGAACTCGAGTACGCGCACGGGGCCCGTGCCCCAGTTGATCCCGTGATGCCAGGTGTCGCGCCGGAAGAACACGCCATCGCCCGCGGTGGCCTTGACGACCTGTCCCAGCGCGGGATCGATCACTGCAATCGTGCCTTCCAGGACGACATAGACCTCGTCGGCGGCGAACACGGTGCGGTTATCGGCCGAGTGGCCGAACCTGGCTCCCGGCGGCAACGTGAAGATCAGCGCATGCAGTTTCTCGGTGGAGAGGAGCACCTCGTCACCGACGTACCCCGACTCGGTGTCGCCCCACAGATGGCGGGTGACAGTGGACGGCG
>JAULZJ010000395.1:0-1610 GCA_032117435.1 Candidatus Nanopelagicales bacterium
TGCCGATGAGCAGGCCTGAGCCGATGAGTAGGAGACTGATCAGCGTCGCCCGACCGCGTGGATGCATGGCGGTCACCCTAGGTGCAGAGGGGCAGCGTAGGAAGTGCTCCTCGAGGATCGATCCGGGATTGCCGCTACTACAGTCACACCATGACGACCGTCGATGCCCGATCGGACGACGCCCTCGGCAGCGACGATGTCATGGAGTTGCAGCATCGCCTGCGCCGCCGACAGGTTTCCGCTCGTGAGCTTCGTGATGCAGCGCGGGCTCGGCTCGCGGCGGCGAATCCGGAACTCAATGCGGTTGTCACGGACCTGGACATCGCCCCCGCCGTGACAGGGCCCTTCGCGGGGATCCCGTCGGCATTGAAGGACAACGAGGACATCTCGGGGTATCCGACGCTCCACGGCTCGTGGGCGCCAGCGGACGTGGCGGCGACCAGGACCCACCCGTGGGTGGCTCAGTATCTGGCGCTGGGATTCCAGCCCATCGCGAAGACGACTCTCCCTGAGTTCGGCCTCACCGCATCCACGGAATCCTCGCGCTACGGCGCCACGCGCAATCCGTGGGATACGTCGCGCTCGGTCGGGGGATCGAGTGGCGGATCGGCAGCGCTCGTCGCGGCCGGGGTCGTCCCCATCGCGCATGCGAACGACGGAGGTGGTTCGATTCGCATTCCCGCAGCCGCCTGCGGACTCGTCGGCCTGAAGCCGACCCGCGGGCGACTCGTCGATCTCCCCGAACTCGATCGATTGCCGGTCAACCTCGTCACTCAAGGAGTCCTCACGCGAAGCGTGCGGGATACGGCGTACTACTTCGCAGAGGCGGAGAGACTGAGTCCAGCCGCACAGCTCCCGCCGATCGGCATGGTCGTGCGCCCGGAGTCCGGGCGGCTGCGCATAGGGGTCTTCACGGAGGCACTCGCGGGACTCCCCGTCGATGCTCGAGTGCGCGACGCGGTCCTCGGGACCGCACGCACACTGCAGGGGCTCGGTCACGAGGTCGACGAGATCGCCGTGCCGGTCGACGAGGGCTTCGGTCGAGACTTCTTGCGCTACTGGGCGCTGCTCTCCCTGCTCCTGCAGAAGGCTGGCGGTCGAGTCCTCGGGGTCGACTTCGATGCGACTCGCACGGAGCTGCTCACCCAGGAACTCAGTCGTATGGCGCAGGAGCAGGCGCTTCGCATACCTGGCAGCCTGCGCCGTCTCATCCGCGCGTCGAAGGAGACGGAGTCGGTGTACGCGACGTACGACGTGGTGATCTCCCCGGTGCTCGCCGCCCCGGCGCCACTCATCGGGGAGCTGGGACCGGAGGTCCCTGCGCGAGAGCACATCGTGCGCCTGCTGAGATTCGCGTCCTTCACGGCGTGGCAGAACGTCACCGGCGCACCAGCCATATCGCTACCCCTGGCCCGGACCGATGACGGACTCCCGATCGGTGTGCAGGTAGCCGCGGCGCGCGGCGAGGAGCGTCGCCTGCTCTCGCTCGCGTACGAACTCGAGCAGGCGATGCCCTGGCCGACTAGCGCAGTGCGCAGGCCTGATCGATGATCGTCTGAGGAGCGCCGTCGGCGTTATCGCTGCACAGCGAATCCAGTTGCTTCTGCGCC
>JAULZJ010000396.1:0-7519 GCA_032117435.1 Candidatus Nanopelagicales bacterium
GCGCTGATCGGGCGTGAGCGCGAGATAGGCATCCTCGACGCGGTGGATCTGCTCCATGCGCACGAGGTCGCGTCCGGCATCGGCGGGCAGGGACGCGATGCGGCGTCGCAGCGCATGGAGGTAGCGCCCGAGGTCGGCCATGCCCGCCTGGCGCACGCGAGTGAGGAAGTCGCCGCCTGTGAGATCGACCAGGTGCGCGTCGATGTCGTCGTACGCCGAGGCGAGGGGAGGGGGTGCACCTGCATCGAGTGCCTGGCGGATCTCCCACCAGGCCTCGATGACGGGTAGAGCCTCGAGCAGGAGTGCGCGCATGAGCGGTGCACGACGTCGGCGGAACTCCGCTCGCAGCCCGTCGAACTCATCCTCCGCTAGTGGAGGTCCGCCGGCCTCGTCCATGCGATCCCGCGCGACAGCCTCACCGGCATCGGCGAGGAGCCCGGCGACCGAGCCGTGCGGATTGCGGCCCAGCGCGAGCTTCTCGCGGTCGCTCAAGCGCAGGTCGCCGATGCGCAGCGGCTCGAGCTGGGCCAGGAGTCGTGCGACTCCCCGGGCATGGTGGGCATCGCGTGCTGCGCGGGTGGGGAAGACGCGCAGTGACACCGATCCATCACCCTCGACCATGAGGCCCGGGACGGCCAGTGGTCCGGTGCTGCTGTCCGGTGCAAGGGAGATGTCAGGCCATGCGGTGAGGTGAGCGTGCTCGAGGTGCGGCTTGGCCTCGCGCAGTGCGGTGGCGCTGAGCTCACCGCACTGGCGTCGCAGAGCGGCGATGTCCTTGCCGACCGCGATCTCACGCCCGCCTGAATCCTCGACGACGATGGTCGGGCGCAGATGGTCCGGCACTGCCGCCAGCGGCCATGCCGACGGCGCGATGACGACATCGCGCAGCGCGCGCACGGAGTCGGAGAGGGATCGACGCACATCGCGCACGTCGATGCGGGCCGCGAGCGCACCGGCGATGTCGGGAGCCGGCCCGAGGGTGCGACGCACGTCCTTGGGAAGGGCTCGCACCAGGGCCGTCACGAGCTCATCCCGGTAGCCGCGCACCTGGCCCGCGAAGGTCTCATCGGGCAGCGTGGGCAGCGCGGCCACGGGCACGTGCACGGTCACACCGTCTCGCGGATCACCGGGGGCGAAGCGATACGTGAGCGGGAACTCGCTTTCCCAGGTGCCGGGGAAGTCCTCCTCGGTAGGGATGTCGCGCAGCAGATCGTCGGGCAGGTCGAGCAGGTGCGGGTCCGAGGTGCGAGTACGTCTCCACCATGCATCGAAGGCCCGCCCCGAGGCGACGTCGCCCGGCAGGCGCGCGGCGTAGAAGTAGACGAGTGCCTGCTCATCGAGGGTGTCCTCAGGCAGTCGTGCCCGGTGCAGGCGCTCGCGCTGATCGGCGATGCGCGCCGCATTGGCCTTGAGCACGTCATGGCGATGGGTCCATTCATCGCGTACGAGTGCGTGGACGATGAATAGTCGACGCGCCTCCTCGGCATCGATGCGGTCGTAGGGGATCCGCCGGTCGGTCACGACGGGAAGCCCGAGCACGGTAACCCGCTCGACACAGCGCGCGCGGGCCTGGCGCGTCGACCACACAGGCTCGGAGTGCGAGCGCTGGGCGAGGTGCCCGGCGAGTGGCTCGATCCAGGCGGGATCGATGCGCGTCACCATGCGGCCCCAGAGGCGGCCGGTGTCGACGAGTTCGGCGGCGACCACCCACTCGGGTCGCGTCTTGGCCAGCACGGAGCCCGGCCATAGGGCGAATCGGCTGTCCCGGGCACCGCGGTACGGCGGCACGCGCGCCTGGCGCCCGGAATCCTCGGGCGCGAGCATGCCGACATGGGAGATCAGCCCGGACAGCACGGCGCGATGGATCGCATCACCGTCGCGTGAGCCCGTGGACCCCGACTCCGAGAGGCTCAGCGTCGAGCGCAGCTGCGCGACGAGATCCTGCCACTCGCGCACGCGCAGGTAGTGGATGAACTCCCTGCGGCACTGGGCGCGGAAGCGGGTGGAGGACTGCGAGGACTGCGAGATCTCCAGGTAGTCCCACAGCGTCAGCAGCGTGAGCAGGTCCGAGGTCGGGTCGATGAAGCGAGCGTGCGCGGCGTCGGCGGCACCGGCCTGATCGTCGGGGCGCTCGCGCGGATCCCGCACGGCCAGGCCCGCGACGATGACGATGACGTCATCGAGGCATCCTTCGCGTTCGGCCTGCACGATCATGCGGCCAAGGCGCGGGTCCACCGGCAGGCGGGCGAGGCGACGCCCGATCTCCGTCACCCGCGCGCGCAGTGGCTCGCTCCCGCGCGCGGGCCGCAGGGCGCCGACCTCCTCCAGGATCGCGATGCCCGCGGCCACGGCGCGACGGTCGGGCGGGTCGAGGAAGGGGAATTCGCCCACCTCGCCCAGACCCAGTGTCGCCATCTGCAGCAGGACGCTCGCGAGGTTTGTCCGCAGGATCTCCGGATCGGTGTACGCCGGACGCCCCTGCAGGTCCTCCTCCGAGTAGAGCCGGATGCAGATGCCCGGTCCCAGGCGGCCGCACCGACCGGCTCGCTGTGCAGCACTCGCCTGCGAGATGGGCTCGATCGGCAGGCGCTGGACCTTTAGCCGCGTCGAGAAGCGCGAGATGCGGACCCTGCCGGCATCCACGACCGAGCGGATGCCCGGCACTGTCAGGGAGGTCTCCGCGACGTTGGTGGACAGCACCACGCGGCGTCGGTCATGGGCGGCGAAGACCCGATGCTGCTCCTCGGCCGAGAGTCGGCCGTAGAGGGGGACGATCTCGACCCTGTCGCCGAGTCGATCGGCGAGGGCATCGCGGGCATCGCGAATCTCGCGCTCGCCGGTGAGGAAGACCAGGACATCACCGTCGGTGTCGCGCAGCAGCTCATCGACGGCATCGCAGACGGCATCGACCTCGTCGATGTCGTCGTACGGTCGATAGCGCACCTCGACGGGGTACGTCCGCCCCGACACCTCGATGACCGGGGCGCCGCCGAAGTGCTCGCTGAAGCGCCCGGTGTCGAGGGTGGCGGATGTGACGACGACGCGTAGGTCCGGGCGCTGGGGGAGTAGCCACGCGAGATACCCGAGGAGGAAGTCGATGTTGAGTGACCGCTCGTGGGCCTCATCGATGATGATGGCGTCGTATTGCTTGAGCAGGCGATCACGGCGGATCGAGGCGAGCAGGACCCCGTCGGTCATCACGGTGACGGCCGTGTCCTTGCGCGTGCGATCGGTGAAGCGCACGCGGTAGCCCACCCCCTGGCCGAGCGGGACCCCCATCTCCTCGGCGAGGCGCTCCGCCACGGCGCGCGCGGCGATCCGACGGGGCTGGGTGTGGGCGATCCGAGGCGCACGGTCAGGGCCGGTGAGTGCTTCGAGGACCATCTTGGGGACCTGGGTCGTCTTGCCCGAGCCGGTCTCGCCGGCGACGACGACGACCTGGTGGTCTCGGAGCGCCGCGACGATGTCATCGCGTCGCTCCGAGACCGGCAGGTCTGCGGGATAGTGAACGCGCAACCTGGTGGCGTCCATCATCACAGGGGCACCCTAGAAGGCGACCCCGTCAACGGGAAACGACAAGGTCCCCGTCAGCCGCGCTGGCGGCGAGCGACCCAGAGTGCCTCAGCACGATCCCGATCGCCGGCACGCCGCTCCTCGGGGGTCTGCTTCGTCAGTAGCGAAGCGAAGACCGAACCGAACGGCGACATACAAATCACTCCCTTGCGGGGCGCCACGTGTGCGTGGTCACCCCTCATCCGGCTGGAGGATCTCTCCGGCCTTCCTCCAGGGTTCCCCGTGGCCGGGGGACCGAGGGACCCGGGGGGACTCGCGAGTGGCGCGCGTCACCCGAGCCCCGCCGCGACTCCCCGGTGCCGCCGGGCTTCAATGGGGGCATGACCTGGGTGTGGCGCGGCCTCGCGGCATTCGCCTCGCTCCTCATCCTCATCGGCGTGGGGGTGGCGGCGGCGACGGGTCCGACGACCCAGGCCCCGCGCTTCGAGGCGGCCGGGACGCCCGCGGCCACGCCCACGGGAGACGCGAACCCTTCCGCCCTGCCGTTGCCCTCCGGCGACGCAGTGGCGGGCGAGGTCACGGCACCCAGTGGGCCGATCCCGATGGAGGAGCGCCCTGTCGCCGTCTTCCTCGGCGACTCGATCACCCGCGGGGCGACAGTGGACACGACCTGGGGATCGGTGACGGAGTGGTCGTGGTTCTATGGTCTGCTCGACGACACCGAGGGGGTCGTGCAGTACGGCGGCATGGTCGCGGAGAACGGCAAGACAACGAGCTGGATGGCCGGCCAGGTCTACAGCGCGCTCGCGCTGAGCCCCGAGATCCTCATCGTGCACGGCGGCACCAACGACGTGTCGGGCGAGGTCGATCCGGCGTACGTCGTGGCCAACCTCCAGCGCATCAAGGACGTAGCGGACAGTTACGGCGTGCCCATGGCGGTCTGCACTCTGCCGCCGCGCGCCGATGCGGCGGCCGACGCTCGGGCCATCGCCGTGAGCGATGCCATCCGGGTGTGGGCCGAGCAGCAGGGGGTCATCCTCCTCGACACGGGGGAGCCCCTCCGCGATCCCCTCGGCGGTTGGCGCTGGGGTTACAGCTTCGACGGCCTGCACCCCTCGCCCACCGCCGCGGCCCTGATGGCGCAGGCCGCGGCCGAGGCCTTGCGTCGGATACCCCTGGGGGTATAGTCTCCGAGGTAGACCACGAGGAGGCACGCCCCATGACCGCACCCGGTATCCCGCACGTCATCACCCTGGACTCGGCGGGGCTCGGCGATCGCAGCTACATCGTCCACGACGGCCGCACCGCGCTCGTCATCGATCCGCAGCGCGACATCGACCGCGTCGAGAACCTCGTCGCCGAGCACGGCCTGCAGATCGAGGCCGTCGCCGAGACTCACTTCCACAATGATTACGTCTCGGGTGGCATCGAGTTGGCGCGCAAGCACGGAGCGAAGTACTTCGTGCCGGCGGGATTCGAAATCCAGTACGCCGCCACGCAGGTCAATGATGGCGACAGCTTTACGGTCGGCGACCTGGAGGTCGATGTCATCCACACTCCGGGTCACACGCCCAACCACATGTCCTACTCAGCGCGAATCGGCGATAACAGCGTCGTCTTTACCGGCGGTGGCCTGCTCTACGGCAGCGTCGGTCGCCCGGACCTCGTCGGCCCGGACCTCACCGTCCAGCAGGCGCACGACCAGTGGCACTCGGCGCGCAAGCTGGCCGACAGGCTCGGTGACGACACGGCCGTCTTCCCGACCCACGGCTTCGGCTCCTTCTGCTCGGCAACCCAGACCCATGGGGTGTCCTCCACGATCGGCAACGAGAAGGTCATTAACCCGGCCCTTACCGAGTCGGAGCAGGCCTTCGTCGACATGACCCTCGCGGGTCTCGATGTCTTCCCCGCCTACTACGCCCACATGGGACCGGCCAACGTCGCCGGCCCGGCCGAGGTCGATCTCAGCCAGCCGGAGCTCGTGGACCCGGATGAGCTGCGTGCCCGCGCGGGGCGCGGCGAGTGGATCGTCGACCTGCGCTCGCGCGAGGTCTTCGCCGCCGGCCACGTGCCCGGGGCCATGAACTTCGACCTCGCTGGTGCCTTCATCAACTACCTCGCATGGATGATGCCGTGGGGCACCCCGATCACACTCCTCGGCGCGACACCCGAGCAGGTGGCCCAGGCGCAGCGCGAGCTCGTGCGCGTCGGTATCGACCAGCTGAGCGGTGCGGCTGTCGGCGGCACTGACTTCTGGCTCGCGGATCCGGCACAGGCCGCGACCCTGCGCCGCCTGTCCTTCCATGACCTCGCCAATGAGGTCAAGGGCCAGGACACGGCGTACGTCATCGATACGCGTCAGATCCTCGAGTGGGAGGCCGGCCACGTCGCCGGTGCTCACTTCATCCCCTTCTACGAGATCGCCGACCGTGTCGACGACATCCCGCGCGACCGCCCCGTCTACGTCTACTGCGGGTCGGGCTACCGCGCCGCCGCGGTGACGAGCCTGCTCCTGCACGAGGGCTTCGACAATGTCGTCCTTGTCGACGATGCGTTCGGCAACGCCGCGGCGGCCGGCTTCGACATCGAGGTCGCTGCGGCACCCGAGCGGGACCCGGGCTGGACCTGGATCGCCTCGCGCGCGGCCGTCCGCTCCCACTCCGAGCGCAGCGGAGCCCACTCGCACTAGCCCCTAGGCTCTGGGCGTGACCATTGACCGACCGCCGCGCACGAGCGCGAAGTGGCGGGCCTATCCCGATGACGTGCTGCCCCTGTGGGTGGCAGAGATGGACTACCCGCTCGCTCCCGCCATCGCAGTGGCACTCCACGACGCCATCGACCGGTCGGACACCGGCTATCGCTGGGCCGGGGACCTGGCCAGCGCCCTCGCGGAGTTCAGCGAGCGCCGACTCGGCTGGGCGGTGGATCCGGGACGCGTCATGCTGCTCGGTGACGTGCTCGTGGGCATGGCGGAGACCGTGCGTCGACTCTCGAGCGGCGCCCTCGTCATCACACCACCGGTCTACCCCCCCTTCTTCCACGTGGCGACCACGATCGTCGGTCGCGAGCTCGTCGAAGTGCCGCTCGTCCCCGGTGACGGACTGGATCTCGAGGGTCTCGGACGCGCCTTCGCGCGGCCGGAGGTGACGGCATTCCTGCTCTGCAATCCGCACAACCCGACCGGTGACATCTGGTCACGGGAGCAACTGGTCGAGGTTGCGACCCTCGCGCGGCGACACGACGTCCTCGTGATCTCCGATGAGATCTGGGCACCTCTCACGATGCCGGGTCGCACGATGACGCCCTATCTCAGCCTCGGCGAGGAACTCACCGGGCCGGATATCGCGCTCGTGGCAGCATCGAAGGCCTTCAACCTGGCCGGTCTGAAGGCCGCGCAGGTCATTGCGGGATCCCACGAGACCATGAAGCGGCTGACCGAGCGCATCCCGATAGAGGTCACCTACTCCGCCGGGCACCTCGGCGTCATCGCGTCCATTGCCGCCTACCGCGCGGGCGATGCCTGGCTCGACGACACGCGCGAGCGGATCGTGGCCAACGCCCAACTCCTCGCGGAGCTCCTCGCCGGGCACCTGCCGGGCATCTCCTACGCCCCCGGGGAGTCGACCTACCTCGCGTGGCTCGACTGCCGCGCGCTGGGCATGGGCGACGACCCCGCGGCCGCGTTCCTCGAGCGCGGTCGCGTCGCCGTCAATCCCGGGCGCGACTTCGGCACCCAGGGTGCAGGCTTCGTGCGCCTCAATCTCGCGACGACACCCGAGATCATCACTGAGGCTGTGCATCGCATGCGCGTGGCGACAGCTACGTGACACCGTTGCAGAGGTCCCGTGCCGGGGCCACCGCGTTCTTCGCGATCAATGGCATCCTCGGCTTCGCCTTCGTGCCACGACTGGCCGAGATCCAGGCGAGCCTCGGTCTCGATGACGCCGGCCTGGGGGTCGTGCTTGCCATCGGTACGGCGGGTGGGCTCGTCGTGGGTCCCCTCGCG
>JAULZJ010000397.1:0-19012 GCA_032117435.1 Candidatus Nanopelagicales bacterium
CGTAGAACCAGATCGCGTCCTCCATCGACATGTTGGTGCAACCATGCGATGTGGAGGCCCGTCCGAGGTTGTGGAGATTCCACGGGGCAGCGTGCAGATACTCGCCGCTGGGCGTCAGGCGGAGGGCATAGGGGACGTTGACGTCGTAGGGCTCACGCGGGCCGGGATTGATCATGCGCTTCATCGCGTAGCGCTCCAGGATCGTCTTGACTCCTGAAGCTGTCTCCCAAGTCGCCTTGCCCAGCGAGACAGGAACGCGGCGGATAGTCACGCCGTCACGCTTGACCTTGCCGATCAACTTATTGGCCGACATCGAGAAGACCAACTCACGACCGACCCGGAACTTCACCTGCGGGTCATAGGAGGTGAGCTTGTTCTTCTTCCAGTTGAAATCGACCTTCACATCAGTCCGGGCGGGCCAGAAATCCTTGGGACGGAAGGCCATCGTGGTGTCATTGGGCCAGCTCCATGCCGCGACACCGACGGGCTTGCTCGCGATGACGGTCGCCGCCTCCTCGAGGAGGGCCTTCTGCTTGTCGGGCACCGGGTAGCCGAACTCGATGCGGATGACAGTGCCGACGCCGTACAGATCCTTGAGTCGTGTGGGATAGACGCTCGAGATGACCGCGGGGTCACCGTCCCACTTGAGCACGTTGATGTCGGGGGAGTATGTGCGGGTCGGCTCCGCACCAAGATGATCGGCCGTCAAGGCGACAGGCGCAGCCACGTCGACGTCCGGATCCTCGGCCAGGTCCGCATCCTCAACGGGCGACGGCGTCACGATGGATGCGATCGCCGTCGAACCGGTCCACGGTGATGCGAGACCGAAAGCGACGCCGCCCACGATGGCGACAGCGGCGAGTGCAGCGATGCCAGCGATGACGCCAGCGAGACGCCACACTGCTCCACCGCGCCCCGAATCAGGACGGGCATGCCTGCCTGCCATAGCGCCATGGTGCCAAACCCTCGCCGGAATGGGGCCTTTGGGGCTCGTGTGGCGACGATCCGTTACCGGGATGTGACCTCCTTCAGGCTGGTGCCGTCACCTGCGAGACTCCCCTCGTGGACCAGGAGACCCCCCGTCGCCGCAGCGAAGCCCTCGAGGCGATCGGCGACGTGGATGCCCGCATCCTGGGGCTCCTCGGCGACGACGGCCGCATGTCCTACGCCGATCTCGCCCGGGACACGGGCCTGTCCACATCGGCGGTACACCAGAGGGTGCGTCGGCTCGAGCAGCGCGGAGTCATCGCGGGCTACCGCGCGGTCATCGATCCGCGATCAGTCGGGCTGTCGCTCACCGCGCTCATCGACCTGACGCCGCTGGATCCCTCCGCGCCGGACGACATCCCCCAGCGCGTCGAGAGCTTCCGTGAGATCGAGTCGTGCTGGTCGGTCGCCGGTGCTGCGTCGTACGTCGTCAAGGTCCGCGTCGCTGAGCCGACAGACCTCGAGGACCTACTCGCTCGGATCAGGGCCGCAGCGGCCGTGTCCACACGCACGACGATCGTGCTGTCGACGCCCTTCGAGGGTCGTCCGCCCACCGTCGAGACCTAGGCGCTCATCTCCCGGGCGATCGCCGACGCGAAGGAGTCCACATCCTCGGCGGTGGTATCCCAGGAGCACATCCACCGCACCTCACCGGTGTGGTCGTCCCAGGTGTAGAAGCGATACTCGCTCTGGAGCCGCTCAGTCACCGCGGCCGGCAGGATCGCGAAGACAGCATTGGCGTCCACCTGACGGAGCACCTGCACCCCGGGGATCCCACGCACAGCGGCCTCGAGGCGACGTGCCATCTCGTTGGCATGACGGGCGTTGCGCAGCCATAGGTCATCGGTGAGCAGCGCGGAGAGCTGGGCACTCACGAAGCGCATCTTGCTCGCGAGCTGCATGACCGACTTCCGCAGGAAGGGAACGGCTTGCGCGAGAGTGGGATCGAAGACGATCACTGCTTCCGCCCCCATCGCGCCGTTCTTGGTGCCCCCGAGGGACACCGCATCGACGCCCACGTCGGTGGTGATCTCGCGCAGCGAGACGCCGAGGCTGGCCGCGGCGTTGGCGATGCGGGCACCGTCGAGGTGAAGTCGCAGTCCCAGCGAGTGCACGTGGTCGGCGAGTCGACCGAGTTGATCGACGGTGTACGCCGTCCCGAGCTCCGACGACTGCGTGATCGTCACGACCGCCTGCTGGGCGCGGTGGACGTCGCCGGCGCGCACAGCATGCACATCGACGAGCTCGGGCGTGAGCAAACCGTCCTCGGTCGGGACCGTCCAGAGCTTGAGTCCCGCGACCTTCTCGGGTGCCCCTCCCTCGTCCACATTGACGTGTGCACTCTCCGCGCAGATGACCGCCTCCCATGGGCGGCACATCGACTGCAGGGCGACGACGTTCGCCCCCGTGCCGTTGAAGACAGGGAAGACTTCGGCCCGAGGTCCGAAGTGCTCTCGGACGAGATCTCGGAGTCGCCCAGTCTCGTCGTCGTCGCCGTACGCCGCCGCATGGCCGGCGTTGGCACGCGCGATCGCCTCGAGCACCTCGGGGTGGATGCCGGCGTAGTTGTCACTGGCGAAGCCCCGCCAGGGTGCGGACATGTCAGGCCTCCGTGAGTTCGCGGCGCGCTCCGTTGGGAGCATCGCCCATGACGATCCCATGGATCGCCTCGGCTAGGTCAACCGTGTCGGTGTAGCCCGGGAAGGACTGATCAGCCTGCGCAGCGCGCATATCGGTATCCACGAGTGCCTTGACGGCGACGACGACGGCCCGCGCAGAGGTGTCCTTGAAGGAGTGGGCGAGTCCCTGCACCCACGTCTCGGCCGCCGCCTTGGCGGTGGCGTAGGCGACATTGCCTGCCGTGGGCTTGGCAGACGCCGTGCTCGATACGATGACGTAGCAGCCACCCGCGTCGACGAGGGCATCCCGGAAGGCAACGGTCGTGGTCCGCACCGTGCCGAATACGCCGGGGGCAATCGCATCCCACGCCGCGAGCGCTCCTTCATCGACCGTCTTCGACCCCTGCCATCCGCCGACGAGATGAACGACGGCGTCGATGTGTCCATGGCGCGCAAGGACATCGTCTCGGAAGCGAGCCAGGTCGTGCATATCGAGTAGATCGACGGCGGCACTCTCGCCGTCGACCGGATCCGCTGCGCCGCGGGCAAGATCGGCATCGCGATCCACGACGATCACGAGATGATCGTCACCGAGGGCGCGCGTCACTGCACGACCGCCCATGCCCGCGCCGAGCACGATGGCAACGGGACGGCTCATGCCGCGATCCCCGTGATGCCCTTGGCCGAGTCGATCGCAGGTGCGAGCGCCTTGCGCAGGGACTCGTAGAAGACATTGAGTGGGAACTCATCCGGGAGCACGGCGTCGACGGCCTCCTTGGGCTCCATGGGGAGGTCCTGCGGGCCGCGAGCCCAGACCGACTGGGGATGCGGGGGCACCAGGGAACTGACGAATTCGTAGGCGGCGATCCAGTAGCCGAGGCGCGATCGATCGATGCCGTCTCGGTAGAGCCGCTCTACTTCATCGCACAGTGCGTCCATGCTGTCCTGGACGTTCGACCAATCGATGACGAGCGTGTTGTCCGTCCACCGCACGACGCCGGCCTTGTGCAGCCACGCGAAGATGATCTGGCCCGCCAGCCCGTCGTAATTGCGCACGCGCTCGCCCGTGGTGGGGAAGCGGAAGAGTCGATCGAAGAGGATCGCGAGTCGGACGTAGGGCGCGAGGACCACGCCGCGATCCTGGAGCTTGCGGGTCTCGCGGAAGGTGGCGAGATCGCAGCGGAGTTCCTCGAGGCCGTACATCCAGTAGGGCATGCGCTGCTTGATCATGAAGGGATCGAAGGGCAGGTCGCCGTGGCTGTGAGTGCGATCGTGGACCAGGTCCCACAGCACGAAGGTCTCCTGCGCCAGGCGCTGGTCGCCCAGCAGCAACTCGGCCTCAGGGGGCAGTCCCAGCTGCAGGCGCTCGGCCGCTGCTCGTGAGACATGGCGGAAGCGGGCCGCCTCGCGATCGCAGAAGATCCCGCCCCAGGTGAACTTCACGACCTCGCGGGTGGCCACCGTCTCGGGGAACAGCACTGCGGAGTGCGTGTCGTAGCCGGACGTGAACGCCACGAACTCGATCGGTACGAAGGCAGCATTGTCATACGACGTTGCCTCGAGCTCCGCAATCCAGTCGGGCCAGACGGTGCGTATGACGACGGCTTCGACATTCCTGTCCGGATTGCCATTTTGCGTGTACATCGGAAAGACGACGAGATGCTCGACACCATCCCGACGATTCTGGTCGGGGCGGAATTGCTGAAGTGAGTCGAGGAAGTCGGGGACTGCCAGGCCGCTATCTCGCCATGCCCGGAAATCACTCGCACATGCAGCGAGATAGTCCGCCTGATGCGGGACGAGCGGAGCCAGGGCAGCGATGTCAGTGATGATGCGGTCGACATACTTACCGGCCCGGGCTGGATCGCCAGTCACCGAGCCATCGACTGCCTGCAGGGGTCGCAACGCCTCCACGGCTGCGACCAGGTCGGTCCAGGCCGGGTGCTCCACGAGGGCGCTGTCAGCCTGGCTCTCCGTGTCCCCGGCCCGCCGGGCTGCCGCCCAGGTGATGAGACGCCGCCAGAGACGACGGTGGTCCAGGTCGTCGATGGAGTCATCCCCGGCGAAGTCCGAGTCTGCGACCACGAGGACCCGGCCAGCGCCCACATCGACCCCGGCGATGACCGGCGCGGACGCGGGCATGGCCTGATCGGACGTGCGCGCGAAGACATATGCGTCATCCGACACCGCCAGCACACCTGCTCGATAGGCGCACGCGGCGGAGACGCCTGCGAAGACATCCGCACCCTGGGCCGCGGACGGCTCCAGGCGCACCCAGGTGGAGACTTCATTGAAGCGATGGACGGGGTCCTGAGCCGTGCAGGTCACGACGTCGATCCCGTAGCCGCGGGTGATGTCCGCGAGATTGTTGCCGTACTTGGCCTGCTCCGTCTCAGCGAGGACTACGAGGCCTCCACCCGCACGCACATGCTCATCGATCGCCGCGATCTCGCTATCGGCGTACAGCGGAGAGCCCTCGCCCGTCGTCGCCTCCCATTCGTCACTGGAGCAATGCGGGAGGACGAGTACGTCGACATCTCGAAGGGATGCGGCGTCGAGCGGTCCCGTCACGTGCACATCCACGTCGAAGCCCACCCGGCGCAATTCCTCGGCCGCCTCGGCATAGGAGGCATCGGCGGGATTGGCAGGCGACATGCGTGCGGCCACCTCGGCGCGAGTCGTCCAGGCCTGGCGATGGCTCTCGTCGATGAGCACGCGGGCGAGGGGGCGCATGAGCATCTCCTGGGGTGAGGGGGTTGAGACGTTGTGGGATCTACTCCTGAGGGTACCTGAGACCGGAGAATCTCCCGTTCAGCGCGCTTATGGCCGCAGATCCTCCGTCCTTGGAGCGGGGGCGTCTATCGTCGCGGCATGCGTCGCAACTGGTCCGACACCGTGGATCTCGGTGGCACCGAGACGGTGCCCACCTCCGTCGAGGAGATCGGCGCCCTCGTGCGCGCCGCGCCGGCCGTGCTCGCCCTGGGGAGCGCACACTCGTTCAGCGCTGTCGCGGCGACCTCGGGCCTGCACATCGACACGACCAGCCTCCCATCCGATGTCTACGTCGACGGAACGACAGCGACCGTGACAGCCGGCACGACGTACGCCGTGCTCGGCAGGGAACTGCATGCGCGCGGCATGGCCCTCGCTGCCATGGCGTCACTACCGCACATCACGGTCGGTGGTGCCATCGCCACGGGCACCCACGGGTCCGGCGATGCGATAGGCACCCTCTCCAGCGCAGTCACGGGCCTCCAGGTCGTGACGGCGGGCGGAGAGACGCGCTGGGTGCGGCGCGATACCGATCCGGACTTCGCCGGCTGGGTTGTCGCGATCGGCTCCCTGGGCATCGTCACCCGTGTCGAGCTCGAGGTGGAACCGACGTACGACGTGGCCCAGACGGTCTTCGCCGGCCTGGATCTGGATGTGATCGAGGGCGAATTCGACTCGATCTTCTCCGCGGCCACCTCCGTCAGCGTCTTCACGCGATGGAGGCCCGAACCCGACGCGCAGTTGTGGCTGAAGCGACGTCTGGACCGGGAGGGCCCCTGGCCGGGCGGGGCAGCCTACGGAGTCCCGCTACGCGATGCTCCGCTGCATCCGCTGGAGCAGCTCGATCCCGTGCACTGCAACCCGCAGCTGGGCTCACCCGGGCCGTGGCACGAGCGGCTCCCCCACTTCCGGGCGGAATTCACGCCCAGTGCAGGTGATGAGATCCAGGCGGAGTACCTGCTCCCGCGCTCACGCGCCGTGGAGGCCATCCGTTCGCTGCGCACACTGCACGCGAGCATCACGCCGCTGCTGCATGTGACGGAGATCCGCACCATGCGTGCTGATGATCTCTGGCTCAGCCCGGCCTACGGGGTCGACACCGTGGGCATCCACTTCACCTGGCACCGCGATGACCGAATCTACGGAGTGCTCCCCGCCATCGAGGAGGTCCTGCTGCCGCTGGGGGCACGCCCGCACTGGGGCAAGGTGAGCGTCGCCGAGCCACAGCAGATCCGCGAGGCATTCCCCCGATGGAGTGACTTCGTCCGCCTCATGGAGAGCGTGGACCCAGGTGGCAGATTCCGCAGTCCCTTCGTGACCCGCATCACGAGTGGCTGAACCCACAAACGGTGCGCTGACCGCTTACCCTGGCGGCATGAATTCACGTACCCGCATGATTGCCATGTCCGCGCTCGCTGCCGGCACCCTTGCCCTTGCTGCCTGCGGCGGCGGATCCTCCGACTCCTCGTCGTCCTCCGAGAGCCCGATCGGCGGTGGCTCCGCTGAGTGCACCGAGCAGGTCATGGAGCAGAACGCCGAGGGCTCCGCACAGGCTGCTGGCGTCGAGCTCATCGACACCAAGAGCTACGAGTGCGCCGACGGCTGGGCCATCGTCTTCGCGATCACCAAGTCCGGTGACATCGAGCAGACGACGGCCTTCGTCTACCAGGCCGAGGGACCCAGCTGGGCGCAGAAGCAGCTCGATGCGCTCTGCAGCGACAACGCTGACGGAGCTCCGCAGAACATCATCGATCAGGCCTGCGCGCTGCGCTGACAGCCACTCTTCACGGATCGATCACGATGCCGTGGCCGCTGGGAGTCAGCGGCCACGGCATCGCCGTTTCCAGCTCGTAGGCGAGTGAGAGCAGGCGACGCTCCTCGCCGCGCGGTGCGGCTACCTGCACGCCGATCGGCACGCCGTCCTCAGTGCGGGCCAGGGGTAGGGAAATCGCTGGCGCACCCGTGACGTTCTGCCAAGCGGTGAAGGAAGCGAAGCGCAGTAGGCGCACGATGTGCTCCCGGGCAGGGACTTCGGGTCCCAGTTCCCCGATGAGGGGTGCGGGCGTGGAGAGCACGGGAGAGACGAGCGCGTCGTATGTCGCGTAGACGGCCTCGGGCTCCTTCGACACTCGCACGAGGCGGCGGAGGCTGCCCGGGAGTCGCAGCGCCTGCTGCTGCGCCATACGACTCAGTCCCTGGGTGAGCAGCTCCGTGCGAGTCGCATCGAAGTCGGTGCCAAGCAGTCGACCACCCGCCTTCTGCAACGAGAACGACAGCAGCGCCCAGTAGCGCAGGAAGTCCCGCCCGAAGCCCTCATCCACCGGCGCGGCGATCTCGTCGACCTCGTGCCCCAGATCCTGCAGGGTTCGGCCGGTCGCGCGCACGGCATCGCGCACGCGCGGATCCACGGCCATGCCCGCCACCGCGTCGGTGAAGACGCCGATGCGCAGTCGACGGGACTCCGGTCGCACCACCATGCCTACGGGTGGCATCCCCGCCGCAGGTCGCAGGCGTTCCGCTTCAGCGAAGTAGTAGGCGGTGTCACGCACACTGCGCGTGAGGACTCCTTGAGTGACGAGGTTGACCGGCAGGCGATCGAGCTCCGGCAGGTCCACGAGGCGTCCGCGTGTCGGCTTGAGGCCGACCAGTCCACACGCTGCCGCGGGGATGCGGATGGACCCGCCGCCGTCGTTGGCGTGTGCGATGGGCACCACACCGGCAGCGACGAGTGCTGCCGATCCGCCACTGGACCCGCCCACTGACCGTGACGGGTCCCAGGGATTGCGCGTGGCGCCATAGCGCGACGACTCAGTGCTCGCCGTGAGACCGAACTCCGGAAGCGTCGTCTTGGCGATGGGCTCGAAGCCGAGGGTGAGGTACTGCCCCACCCACGGATGGGTCGACGTCGCGGGCGTGTCCGCGGGAGCCCACGAACCATGGAGGGTGGGATAGCCCGCGATGTCCTCGTTGTCCTTGAGAGCCGACGGAATGCCGGCCAACGGACCGTTGACCGCAGGAGTGACGTCGAGATCGCGAACGACGGCGTTGAGCTCGCCGTTCACGGCGGCGAGACGCGCCCGCGCGGCGTCGCGGAGCTCGCGCGCGGAGACCTGGCGTCGACGCAGCCGGTGCTGCAACTCCATGACATCGTCACTGCCGAGCGCGTCATGACGGGTGGCATCCACGGTGGCCATGGCGTGACTCTAGCCGCGTGGCGAGTGACGGCTCGACAGCCGGGCGCTACCCTCGGCCTATGGCTACCTACACCTGTCCCACCTGCGACATGTCCGTCAACACCACGTGCGGCCACTGCGGCGCCGATCTCGTGGACGACGTCCTGGTCCTGGACAACGGCACGGAGGTGCGCATCTCCCAGTGCCCCGCCGGTCACGGCAAGATCAAGTCACCGATGTGCTGCGGCACGGATATGAGCTGCGCCGTCTGAGTGCGCGCCCGACGTCGGAGTCCCTGTTGATTGCGTCTCCCTGAGGCAATCAACAGGGACTCCGTGCAGCATCACCCCCTACCGCCCCCCACGAGGGCGCCAGTTGACGATCTCTGCACGATCAATGGGTGCGGCAGTGCGGGCTCGCCTTGCTCAGCATCAAGAGGCTTGAGTCGCTACTGTCAACGAATGACGACTCCACGGATCGTGCCCATCGCTGCGACAACTGTCGCACTCATCGCCACCACCCTGGGCATGTCTGTGGGTACCTCGCTAGGAGTCGCCCATGCGGCTGACACCCCTACCATTGAGCGCCCTGTGGGCAACGTCGTCGTCCGCGTTGATGGTGGCGGTAGTGCCCGTGTGGTTGATGCAGGAGGCGGCCGCTTCCGCATGACCCTGCCCAAAGATGCTTCCATTCAGTGGCTTGGCGCCACCCAGACGCGCGACGTCGCAATCGGCAACTTCACGGCAGGTCGACTCGCCCAGGCCTGGCAGAGCATCGGGCATCACCGCCCCACAGGGGTCGTCAGCACGCTGACATGGCGTCCCAACGGGTCGACGACTCAGTGGGCGTCGGCCCAGGTCTCGGATCCACGGGTTAACGCCCGGGGCAGGCTCGTGGTTACTGTGCGGTCAACGGCAAGTCTGCCGCCGCAAATGCCCCGCTACACCATCAACATCACCCGAGCAGCGCAAACAACACGCAGCTTCCCCGTCAGCGGTCCTGCGGTGCAACTCAGCGGATCCATCTACGCCCAATCGACCGCGCAGTCGGCAACGTCGAGCACAGGATCGATCTACTCCGACACAGGCACCTGCTTCTCTTACTCCCACTCCACCACCGTCAATGCCCGGGTGACCTATGGAGGGACCTGTGCCGGCATACGTTTCAGCACCCCCCCGGGCACGTATGGCATACAAAGCATCAGTCAGATCCAGATCGGCTTAGGGACTGACTCGACTCCAGGTCGCGATGGCATCCCCATCCCCACCGCCAACACAAGTGAGCGAGGAAACTTCTTCCTCTACGTTGGCAAGGACATGATCAAACTCAATGTGATCCTGCGGGCGTGGACAGAAGATGGCACATTGCTTCAGTAGCGCGTCCTCCGTGTGAGACGGATGCAGCCGCTGGCGAGAGAGGTAAGCACAGGTAACTCTCGATAATGGAATCCCGGTGTGGGTCCCCGACGTGGGGGTCCCTGGGGCGCGCCCGAAGGGATTCGAACCCCTAACCTTCTGATCCGTAGTCAGATGCTCTATCCGTTGAGCTACGGGCGCCTTGCGGAGCAGGAGTCTAGACCGCGGGCTGGCAATCGCCCACATGGGCCTACCAGCGGTTGCGAACCTCCTCGGCCCAGCCCGTGATCCCGTCGACGCTCACCATCTCCCCGGAATCGTCCGCCATCCACCCGGTCCACGTGCCGAAGGCCTGGTGGGTGTCATTCATCAGCACCCCGAGTTGAGTGCGGTCCACACGCACGTGTCGAGGCGTCAGGACCAGTTCGGCCCGGCCGCCGACAGGGTCGGTGATCCGCCAGGGTCGCATCCAGTCCTCACGGTCGTACTCCCATCGCAGGTCGTCCGGAAGGTAGTGGACGCGTCCATCGACGCACACGGCGTTCTCAGTGCTCCCCGTCCCATCGGTCCAGGCCCCTCCCACCTGGATGCCGATCACCCGGTCGCCTACACGACCGGAGCCCGAGCCCCAATTCCATGTCACGGAGTACGGCCACTTGCCACGACCGTGGTCGAGGGTCGCGAAGGCATTGTCGAAGTCCGTGCGCCTGCCGGCGACGCTCACATGGCCTGTCGCCGGAAGGGTGTTCTCCTTGACGGTGTACTGGAAGCGCGTCGGACCCCAGGGCACGACGACGCCGAGGGCCTCATGTCCCGGTGGACGCTCGATGCGGAAGTCCGCCTCGAGATCACCGGCGCGTGCGCGCAGTCTCATGTCGCCATCCCCGGGGACGAGGTCGATGTCCAGCCCCTTGGTGCGCACATGCACGGGCCCAGCGCCACTGCGGTCCGGCAGTTGGACGCGGCTCAGTGGCACGAGAGCGGTGCGTGCAATCTCGGTGCCACCGTCCCCCAGGAAGTAGACGGCATGCAGTGCTGCGTAGTCGAGGTCACTCACCGTGACAGCGAAGACGAATTCTCCCTGCGTGACTGCCCAGTACTCCCATCGCTTCGCCCGGCCGCGGCCCCGGAGATTGGCCCGGTGGAGGGGGCGCCTCGACCAGCCCACGGCAGCGGGGTTGAGCCGGCCACGTGCGTCGCAGAGGTCCACTGATTCGGTCAACTCGGTCAGTCCCACGCCGTCATCCTGCCCGAGGTGCGTCAACGGCCGACGGACGCCACACTCGTGGCATGACGGACGACCAGGGCATCGACGGACTCGGACTCACGCGACGACAGGCACTCGCCGCAGCCGCGGCACTCTGCGGCTTCGGAGCAGTGGCCGTCGCGGGCACGGGAGTTGCCCAGGCCTCCGGCACCTTGAAGGTGCGCGTCGCCGATTACCCGGCGCTACGGAAGGTGGGAGGCATCGCCACCGTAAAGAACCTTGGATCCACCCCAGTGGCCGTGGTCCGTACGGGGCGCGCAACCTACAGGGCCTTCAGTCGGCGATGCCCACACGCAGGCGTGGCCGTCACGCCCCGCGGCAGCGGGTTCATCTGCTTACCTCCGGGTCACGGATCACAGTTCTCCAGCAACGGCGCACTCGTCTCCGGGCCAGCGTCGAGGGGACTGATGCCCCTCAATGCGAAGTTCAGTAAGGGCGTCCTCACCATCACGGCCTGAGGCGCCCTCACGCACAGCGTGATCAATGCCGCTCCCCTGGCTCAAGTGGGCATCCCGACGCCCAGGCAGGGCACACTGTCGGGATGCGTGTGCGCTGGGCAGCCCCTGCTGTTGCGCTTGGCCTCGTGCTGAGCATCAGCGGCCCACTGCATGCAGCGCTCGCACCCCAGGACATTCCCGTGGCCCTGGCAGCCGACGCCAGCCCCGCCGACAGCAAGAAGCGGCCTAACGTCCTGCTCATCCTCACCGACGACCAGCGCGCCGGCACGCTCGTGGGCATGCCCAATGTGATGTCGGAATTGGTGGATGCGGGTACGACGTACCCCAACTCCTTCGTCCCCACGTCGTGGTGCTGTCCGAGCCGTGCGAGTCTGCTGTCAGGCAAGTTCGCGCACAACTCCGGCGTGTGGGAGAACGGCATCTCGTCCGCGTGGGGGGCATGGGCCGCCTTCGCCTACGGCGGCGAGGAGAAGGACACCCTCGCGACACGACTCGACGATGCGGGCTACCGCACGGGATTGTTCGGCAAGTACCTCAACGACACGGTCTCCAAGGATGAGAATCATCAACCGGCCGGCTGGGACGAGTGGGATGCCTTCCTCGGTGGCAACTACAAGCGCTACAAGCTGTCCTCGGACGCCAAGCCCATCCGCAGGGACCGCGAGTACCTGACCGACGCACTCGCGGACCGCACACTCGACTTCATCAAGTCGACGCCCGAGGACACGCCCTTCTTCGCCTACTTCTCCCCCTTCGCCCCGCACTACCCCTTTGATGCGGGCCCCTACGAGGGCGCCACGCGCGAGGCGGGCCTGCTCGACGATGTCATGTCATCGACCAACTATCGGTCGGCGGCAATGAATCAGAGGGACATGACCGGATATCCAGGGTGGATGCAGCGGTTGAAGGCCACCGACGTCTGGGACGATAGGGGACGCGGGATCGCACCCCCGATGACACTCGATGAGGTCGTCGAGCGCCAGGCAGACACACTCATGGGTGTCGATGCGGCCATCGGGCGAATGCTCGATGAGCTGCGCGAGTCCGGTCGCCTCGACAACACCCTCATTGTCCTCGTATCCGACAACGGCTACGCCTGGGGCGAGCACCGACTACAGGGCAAGAACACTCCCTACGACGTATCCGTGCGCGTGCCGCTGGTCATGCGGTACGACGGCGTCCTCGATCCGGGGGCGATCGACGACCGCATCGTGGCTGCCAACGTCGACGTGCACGCGACCATCCTCGACGTCGCCGGGGTCAAGCCTGCGCGCATCGACGGCGTGAGCGCCCTCTCCTCGGATCGCGATGGAATTGTCATGGAGGCCATGCGCTGGGCCGGCTATTACAGGCGCCCCGCCTACTGCGGCTACCGCACGGAGGATCGCCTATACGTCCGCTACTCAACGGGCGAGGAGGAGTTGTACGACTACGCGCGTGATCCCCTCGAACTGGACAATCTGTCCGATGATCCTGCGTACGCCGCCGACAAGGATGCCCTCAAGCGCGTCACGCGGCAGGCCTGCTCGCCTACACCGCCGGGATTCGCCTGGGACGGCCGGCGCGCGCGACTCAAGGCCCCCACACTCGTCAACGCCGACTGGGATACCCCGAGCAGCATCGTGGTGACCTGGCGCGCTCCATCCGACGTGGGGGCGAGTCTGCCGGAGTACCGCGTCTACCTTGGCGGTGACACCCGCGGCCGAGCCGTGTGCGAGCGCGAATCCGTGCGCCTCGACAAGGGCCTGCGATGCCGGATTCCGTTGCTGAAGGCGGACAGGGATGTGCGGGTCACGGTGGCGTCCGTACGCGGATCAGAAGTGGCTGCGGCAAGGCCGGTCAGACTGCCCCAGAGACCCGACCCCGAAGCCTGAGAAAGGCAAAGTCCCGGGACGTTGACGGACTCGTCCCGGGACTTCACAGCGGCGGAGGCGGAGGGATTTGAACCCTCGATGGGGTTTTAGCCCCAAACCCGCTTAGCAGGCGGGCGCCATAGACCGGACTAGGCGACGCCTCCATGAACTGGCCGGGTCAGATTACCGGGTCCTGATGGGACACGGCACACTGATGTCGCGTGAGCTCCGAAGACCCCACGTCCTCCACCCTGGTCATCGACTGCGGCGGTGGGGGAATCAAGGCAACCGTCCTTGATGACGCCGGCACTATGCGCGCTCAGCCTGTGCGCGTGCCCACGCCGTACCCACTCTCCACGAAGCTCTTCGTGAAGACCCTTGTCGATCTATCGAAGAAGCTGCCGCAAGCGACGCATGCGACGGTAGGACTGCCCGGCATGATCCGCCACGGCGTCGTGGTGGCCACGCCCCACTACGTCACGGTCCGAGGACCCCGCACTCGAGTGGATCCGGATCTCGTGACCCAGTGGCATGGCTTCGATGCGCGCACCGCTCTGCGCGAAGCGCTTGGCATTCCGGTGATCGTCCTGAATGACGCTGAAGTCCATGGCGCGGGCGTCATCGCGGGCAAGGGCCTCGAACTCGTTCTCACTCTCGGCACCGGTCTCGGCTGCGCTCTCTTCGACGGCGGGCACCTCGCACCCCATCTGGAGGTGTCGCAGGCACCGGTGCGTTGGGGCCTCTCCTACGACACCTACATCGGCGAGCATGAGCGCAGGCGTCTCGGCGACAGTCTGTGGTCCCGCCGTGTCGTCCGCTGCGTCGACGGCCTCCGACCGAT
This sequence comes from Candidatus Nanopelagicales bacterium, assembly GCA_032117435.1. Taxonomy (GTDB): domain Bacteria; phylum Actinomycetota; class Actinomycetes; order S36-B12; family S36-B12; genus Mxb001. The sequence continues at coordinate 14,326 of JAULZJ010000397.1, forward strand.
GTTCATGTGGGATCGCCTCTATCTCGGCGGCGGCAACTCACGTCACATCACGCCGAGCCAGGTGGCGAAACTCGGGGACGACACCGTGATCGTGCCCAATGCTGCCGCCCTCGTCGGTGGCGCACGCGCGTGGCAACTCCACGTCGAGTTCTAGGACCGCCAGATCGGACGGGTCAGGCACGTGGGACCGCCCTCGCCCTTGGTGATCTCGCTCGCGGCGTAGACGTGCACCTCGCATCCGCGCGCAGCCAGGGCTTCGGCCGTAGCGTCGTTGCCCGACGCGATCACGACCACCCCGGGTGCAGTGGCGAGGACATTGCAGCCCAGCGTGAGCCAGTCCTCTTCGGGAGCGGTGAGCAATTCGACGCCCCGGCGGCGCAACTCCTCGAGCATCGCCACCGGCGCGAGCCGCTCGTAGATCACGGCGAGGTCTTCCCGCACGGGCGACACCACCGACATGAGGTGCAGGCACCACTCGGGCCCCTGGTCGTGGGGCACGTCGTACACCTCGACGCGCACACCGCGGGGACGCAGGATCTCCTCGAGTTGGGCCACAGCCACCGCATTCGTGCGGTACGAGCGGCCCACGGCCAGCGTCGCATAATCCAGCCAGAACATGTCTCCGCCGTCCGCAGTCGCGGATCCGGTCAGCGCGGCGACGGTCGGGACTCCCGCGGCCGCTAGGTCCGCAGCCAGGCGCTCGCCCTCTCCGACGCGCACCTCCTTCGCTGCGCGCAGCGTGATGACGCCATCGCCGATGGTGAAGGCGGGGTCATACGTGAAGCACGAGTCCGGCAGCCCCTCCAGCGCGGGGAGCTCGACTACATCGCATCCGAGGCTGCGCAGGAGGGCGACGAATCCGGCGTGCTGCTCGAGCAGCAGGTCGATATCGAGGGGCTGCGCCCAGTGGGCCCGTGCAAAGTCTGAAGCAGGTGCCGGTGTGCGCACCGCGACACGACGCAAGGGTGCCGTCATCGATGTCACGCCGTAGTCCATGTCGCCTCCTAGGGGACCGTCAGACTAGCCACCCATGCGGGCGAGGATCGATGCGAGCCGCACCTGGTTATAGCGCAGGACGAAGAAGAAGACCATATTGCCGATGAAGACGATGCAGAACCACAGCACGATCAGTTGCCAGGGATTGAAGGGCACGATGATGAGGAAGGTGAAGGCTGAGATGAAGTGGACCCATGCGCCCCGCCTCACTTCGATGAGGTAGGCCCGCAGGCTCGCGGAATCGATGCCGAAGAGGCTCGCCTTGCTCTCACCTCCGAGCCAGGAGCCCCCCTCGGGCAGCCACTTGGCGAACCACGGGATCCCGATGCGCCGATAGTTGCTCACGCGATCCCACCGGGTCAGCCTGAGCGGACCGACATCGCGATCGAACCAACGATCGGGACACCTCGGTGCAAGGAATCCGATCACGAGAGCACATGCGACGAGGATGAGGAAGTCGATGATGCCGAGGCGCAGCATCGCACCGGCGTCCATGTCGCCTCCCTCCAAGCGCGGAGGGAGTGGGATTTGAACCCACGGAGACGGGTTACGCCTCAACGGTTTTCAAGACCGTCGCCTTCGGCCGCTCGGCCATCCCTCCTTGCCGGACGCAAGCACCCGGCGAAGCCAGCCTAGCGGGCCGCCCTAGTCAGTCGGCGCGATGAAGTCCACGGCGGTCTCGGCGACTGCGATGATCGCCCACGTGCCCCGGTCGTCCGATGTCGCGACGCGGTACGCCGGAAGGATCAGCAAAGTGCCGTCCGGCTGCCAGTACTGAGCGAGCGCAGGCTCCGCGCTGACCGCGGTCATCGGGTCCCACCACACCTGCACCCGCCGCGGATCACCCCGGGGCACGCTCGATCCCTCGTCTGATGTCACCGTCGCGTCATCGCGCGCCTCCGCCAAGGGGACTACGCCGCCATAGTCGAGCGGTGTCGGGCCAAAGGAACTGAATCTCGGGTCACTTGATCGCGTCACCGCAGTGCGTGCACCCACTACCGGATACGAGGGGATCTGCTCGAGTCCGGCCGCGAAGCCATTAGCCCACGCGACATCCTCTCCAGCGAAGGTGAAACTCCACGACAGTTGCGTGCGTTGACCCTCGACCCGCTGCCAGGCCGTCGCCCACGTGGTGTAGTCATCGCCTCCGGCCTCCCACTCCACATCGACTCCGTCGACCGACAGATCGGACACTCCTAGCGTCGCGAGGATCTTGCGGGCCTGACGGAGGGCCTCGCGCTCGCCGATCGGTGCCACGACAGGCTCGCAGGCCTCCGGAGCAGATCCGGGTGATGCAGCTGCACCGCTGTCAGGCTCGATTTGCGGATCCGCGGGCGCGGGCTCCGCGACGACCCCACAAGACCACGGATCCTGAGTGGGATCCGAATACGACCAAGACACGGTCGCGTCATCGCCGACCCAGACGGATGGGCCGCTGCCATCAGTGCTCCCGACAGTCCAGCCGTAATCCTGCTTAATGGGTTCTCCTGAGGTACCGAAGGCGGCACCGATCTGGCGCGCAAGTGCCTCCAGATCTATGCCAGTCGCATCCAGCCGATAGCCGGGGGCGCGGCGCGGCGCATCCGACAGGTCGGGTCCCGCCAGCATCGAGACGCCGTACCCGGGATAGATCATGGCCTTGTCCGCCACGGCGGAGCCAGCGCCGGCGGACATCGCCTCCGGTGACCCCGCTTGTGCATTTCCAGCCGCAGGCTGCCCGGCGATCACCGGGATCGGAGGTGACGCGTTACCGACGACCGGGAGCACGTCATCGGGCACCGGGGCTGCGATCAATTCCGACGCAGGGGCGGTCACTCGTCCGATTGCAGCACCCGCCAGGCCCGCACCTGCCAGCAAGGCAATCCCGGCCGCCACAGCGCCCACCGCGAGGGCGGTGCGCCGGGGCCGCAGCGGGACGACAGCGGACTGCCTCTCAATGCGCTCGCGGATGACATGGATATCACCGTCCGGGGTGTCCTGGGCCGGATCAGCCGCCCGCAGTCGAGCCAGGGGATCGGGAGTTTCCTCAGCCATGGTGGCCTCCTTCTACTCCTGTCTATGTCACGACTTGGGCATTCCTTGCACGCCATCGTTGACTGGTCAACGGGGGGAGGCGAGGGCCTCCTCGAATCGCGATCGGGCCCGGGAGAGGGCAGCAGCGGCTCCGCCCTCGCTGAGGCGCAGAGCCGCCGCGAGCTGCGCCCCGGTCAGCCCCTCCCACGCGGCGAGACGCAGCACCTCGCGATCTCGTGACGACAGGGTTCGCCACGCCTCGACGAGCGTCGCATCGTCCGACACAATCTCGGCTGGATCCGCCTCGTCGATCGCGTCGAGCTCACCCAGATCGGCGGTGAGGACCTCCTGCGGGTGGCGGCGGTAGTTGGCAAGGACCCGCCTCGCGACGGCGTAGAGCCAGGGCAGTTCCGCCCCTTCGGGTACGTCGTCCCGGCGACGCCAGGCGACGAGGAGGACATCGGCGGTGAGGTCATCGGCGATCGACGCCGGATCGGCGCTCCCCGCAAGACGCCGGTAGAGATAACGGCGTACGTCGGAGGCGTGATTGTCGACCATCTCCTCGAGGGTCACCGCTCTCCCTTCCCGTGCGTCCGGACGTGCGACGCAGCGACGAGTCTGCCGGATCCCCTAGGAGAAGCCGAGTTTCCCCGCATCCTCGGGAAGGTCGATATCGGCAGACGCAGACCACTGATCGATGATCGTGATCACGGTCTGCGGCCTCAGGTCGTCAAGCACCTGCCGGACCGACATGTCCCGGCCATCTCCGTACGCCGCGAGCACCTCTCGGAGAGGACCCACCGCGTAGACAGCGGTCATAGGCTGCTCGCGACCCGAAGCGTCGGTCACGACAGCAGCGGCCGCATCGTCGATGACCTGGCGGAGGGCCTCGATCGCACGTCCACCCGCGGGTGCATCGCCGGCCAGCACGGCCACGTGCGTCACTTCCTCGACCAGGCAAGCCACCCCGGCAATGAGCGCGGCGCATGGTCCAGCGCCAGGCGGCTCCTCTCGCGCCCAGATGACAGGGGTGGGCAGGACTCGCTCGGGTCCGACGACCACGACCGGATCGGCGGCCTGCGCGACACCCGCGACGGTGACTTCGAGCAGCCCGCGCCCCTGCGCATCGCGCAGCGCCAGCTTGTCCGCGCCGAAGCGCCGGGCCTCGCCACCCGCGATGACGATCGCGGCTAGGGAGCCCACTCCGGCTTCCGCTTCTCCAGGAACGCCGTCATGCCCTCGCGCGCCTCGGTGGAGGTGAAGAGACCGGCCGAGACCTCGGCTGTCCAGCCGAAGGCTTCGTCACGTGTCATCCCGGGTACCCGTCGGAGCAGCTCCTTGGTGCGCGCGACCGCCTCCGGTCCGCCTTGCACCAACTGCTCGACATACGCCGCAACAGCGGCATCGAGTCCCTCGGCTTCGACGACCTGGGTCACAAGGCCCGCGACCCGGACCCGCTCGGCGTTGACGCGCTCGCCGGTGAGCAGCAATTCCTGGGCGTCGCGGCGGTGCATGACCTGGAGGCATGCGACGGAGATGATCGCGGGGGCGACCCCGACACGAACCTCGCTGAAGGCGAACCTGGCATCCTGCGACGCAACGGCGATGTCGCACGCCGCCACGAGGCCGTTGCCACCGCCGGCGACATGCCCCTGTACCCGGCCGATGACAGGCTTGG
>JAULZJ010000398.1:0-8204 GCA_032117435.1 Candidatus Nanopelagicales bacterium
CCGGCCAGCGAAGCCCGCGAAGCCGCCAAAGCCGGCCCGGCAGCCCAAGGCGTCCAAGCACGCGAGGTCTGGGCCATCGCTCGTCGTCGTCGAAGGGCCGCTCGCCTCTACGGTCATCCCGCTCGGCACGGCGCAGGTCACGATCGGTCGCGCACCTGACTCCACCCTGGTGATCGATGACGACTACGCATCGAGTCGTCATGCACGCGTCTATCCCGGTGACGACGGGTGGATAGTCGAGGACCTCGGATCCACCAATGGCACATGGATCGATCGCACACGCATCACGTCGCCGACCGTCCTGCCGCCCGGCGTGCCCCTGCGCATCGGACGCACGACCCTGCAGTTGCAGAGGTGACAATGGTGCTCGCACTGCACTATGCCGCGCGATCTGATGTCGGACAGGTCCGACAGGGCAATGAGGACTCCGGGTACGCCGACCCTCGCCTGCTCATCGTGGCGGATGGCATGGGCGGACACGCGGGAGGCGAGCTCGCAAGCGCAACGGCTGTCGCCACCCTGGCGGAGATCAGCGATGCGCAGCTAGATCAGGGTGAGGCCCTCACCCGACTCGCGGGTGCCGTCGAGAGTGCGGGCTCGGCCATCGGCCTCGTCGTCGCAGATAGCCCCGACCTGGCCGGGATGGGCACGACCGTGACTGCGCTCTACTGGCTGCACGACGCGGATGGCGCGCGAATTGCCATCGTGCACGTCGGTGACTCGCGCGCCTATCTGCTCCGCGAGGGCGATCTCAGCCAGATCACGCACGATCACACCTACGTGCAGACCCTGGTCGATGCCGGCCGCATCACCGAGGAGGAGGCGAGTCAGCACCCCCGTCGCAATCTGCTGATGCGCACCCTCGACGGAGTCCAGGTGGCTGATCCGGACCTGTCCGTGCGCGAGGCACGCCTGGGCGATCGCTACTTGCTCTCAAGCGATGGATTGCACGGTCTGGTCTCCCACGACGAGATAGCAGAGATTCTTGGCTCGCGCGAGCCCACCGTGTGCGTCACCGAACTCGTCGACGTCGCCCTGTCACGCGGTGCACCCGACAACGTCACTGTCGTGGTCGCCCACGTAGTCGAAGGCTCGAGTGCCGTCGCCGCACCGGTCGTGGTCGGCGCCGCCGGTGAGCCCCGAGTCCGCGCGCGCCTGCCGCGTGTGCATTTCCCCGAGGACGCGCAGGTCGATCCCAACGCCCCTGATCTGCCGCCGCCGCTCGAGGGAGGTCCCCCCACCTCGGAGTTGCCGATGGTCGTCGGCGATCCACCGGCACGGACGCGGCAGCCTTGGTCACGCCGTCGGCGCATTGCCGCATGGACGATCGCCATCGGCGGCGTCATCCTTGTCAGTCTCCTCGCCCTGGTGCTCGCAGGCAGCGCGTGGGTGCGCTCCCAGTGGTATGTCGGAGTGAGCGATGGATCTGTCGCCGTCTATCAGGGTGTAAGCACCTTCCCCACGTTGTCGACGCTGGTGACCGTCACCGATATTCCGGTCGCTGACCTGCCCCCCCTGGAGGCCGGGCTGGTGACCAACGGCATCTCGGCGCAAGGGCGGGACGGGGCCGACGCCATCGTCGCCGGGCTGCGCGACCGGGCGTGCGTATCCCTTCCACGTCCGGCGTACTGCCCGCCGCCGCCGGTGAGCCCATGAGCACCGGTGCGGGCACGGCACCGCGGCAACGCACGCGCCGCGGCCTCGAACTTGTCCTCCTTATCCTCGCCTGGGGACTCGGCGTACTCGGCACTCAGCAGGTGGCGTGGTCGACCGGGGAGGGACTGCATCCTCGTTTCTGGATCACGGCGGCCGTAGTGGGCATCCTCGCGCTCATCGCCCACATCATGGTGCGCTGGCGTACGCCGTACGCCGATCCCTTCCTGCTCCCCATTGCCACGCTGCTGACGATTCTCGGCCTCGTCATGATCTATCGACTCGACGTCGCGGCCGTGCAGCGTGCGGAGCGCAACGACAATCCGATCCCGACACCGGATGTCTACAACCAGCTCACGTGGTACGCCGTGGCAGTACTGCTCTTCGTACTCGTCCTGCTGGTCCTGCGCGATCACCGGGTCCTGCAGCGGTACACGTACACCGCTGGCCTCGTCGGCGTCATCCTCCTGCTCCTCCCCCTGGCACCGGGCATCGGCGCGACCGTCAACGGCGCCACCCTGTGGGTGCGTGTCGGCGGATTCACCTTCCAGCCGGCCGAGGCCGCCAAGATCCTGCTGACGATCTTCTTCGCGGGCTACCTCGTCGTCACCCGCGACTCGCTCGCACTCGTGCGCACCAAGGTGCTCGGGATCCCCCTGCCGAGAGCCCGAGACCTCGGTCCCATCCTCATCGTCTGGGTCCTCTCCCTAGGGGTGCTCGTCTTCGAGCGCGACCTAGGCACATCCCTGCTCTTCTTCGGCCTCTTCGTCGCGATGCTCTACATCGCTACCCAGCGATGGTCATGGCTGGTCCTCGGCTTCATACTCTTCGCCGCGGGTGCAGTATTCGCCTATCTGTCATTCGGCCACGTCCGGACGCGCGTACAGATCTGGCTGGATCCATTCGCCTACTCCGATACGGGCGGCTATCAGATCGTGCAGTCGCTCTACGGATTTGCCAACGGCGGCCTCTTCGGCACCGGTCTCGGACGTGGCTTCCCCGAGCTGGTGCCCTTCGCGAATACCGACTTCATCCTGGCCGGTCTCGGCGAGGAGCTCGGTCTGACCGGTGCGATCGGGATCCTCCTGCTCTACGCCGTGCTTATCGAGCGCGGCCTGCGCACGGCGGTGGCTGTCCGCGATCCCTTCGGCCAACTTCTCGCCGCGGGCCTGTCCATCACCCTCGCCCTGCAGGTCTTCGTGATCGTCGGCGGTGTCACGCGCTTGATTCCGCTGACCGGCCTGACGACACCCTTTCTTTCCTACGGCGGATCCTCACTGGTCGCCAACTGGGTCATCATCGCGATCCTGCTCGTCATCTCCAATCGGGCCCGCAGGCCCGCAGCCGAGGCGTCGGCACCGGATGCGACCCAGACGCAGGTGGTGTACCGATGACCCGGGCCATCCGGCGCATCAGCCTGGTGCTTGCGATTCTGCTCGTCGCCCTGATGGCCAACATCACCCTCATCCAGGTCTTCCGCAGCGACGACTATCGGGCGCGCGCCGATAACCAGCGAGTCATCCTCGATGAGTACGGTCGCCAGCGTGGGCCGATCCTCACCGGCCCCGACGCCGTCGCGCTGTCCGAGGAGACCAAGGGCGCGCTCAAGTGGCTGCGGGTCTATGCCGAGCCTGAGCAGTACGCCTCCGTGACCGGGTTCTACTCGATCGTCTACGGCGCCACCGGCCTGGAGCGCACGGAGAACGGTGTGCTCTCCGGCTCCTCGGACCTCTTCTTCGTCGATCGGCTCCAGCAGCTCATCGCGGGAGCCCAACCTCGTGGCGGTGCGGTCACGACGACGATCGACCCGGCCGCCCAGGCAGCCGCGTGGGCGGGCATGCGCGGCACCCGCGGAGCGGTGTTCGCGATCGAGCCCTCGACCGGTCGCATTCTCGCGCAGGTGCAGTCGCCATCGTTCGATCCCAACATCCTGTCCTCGCATGATCCGGCGTCGATCCGCGACTACTACGAGGAGCTTCTCGAGGATCCCGATCAGCCGCTCATCAACCGGCCGATCGTCGCGCTCAACCCCCCGGGATCCACCTTCAAGCTCGTGACGGCCGCCGCCGCGCTCTCCTCTGGCAGGTTCACCATGGATTCCGTACTGCCCGGCCCGGCGGAGTACGACCTACCGCTCTCGGAGCGGACGTTGCGCAATTGGACGGGCGAGGAGTGCGCCCCCGGTGGCGAGATCACCCTGGAGCAGGCCCTCGCCGTGTCCTGCAATACCGCTTTCGCCTGGCTGGGCAATGAGCTCGGGGCCGATGCGTTGCGCGAGCAGGCGGAGCTCTTCGGATTCGACTCCAAGTTCGAGATCCCGCTGCGCGCTGCTACGTCACGATTCCCGGATGACCCGGATGAGCCGCAGACGGCCATCAGCGCCATCGGTCAGTTCGACGTACGCGCCACCGCTATGCAAATGGCCATGGTTGCTGCCGGCATCGGCAATAACGGAGTCGTGATGGAGCCCTACCTCGTGCAGGAGATCCGCGCCCCGAATCTCACCATCCTGCGCACCGCTGATCCCCGCATCTTCCAGACGGCGTTGACACCCCAGGATGCGGCCCAGATGCAGCAGATGATGGTCGCCGTCGTGGAGGAGGGCACGGGAGGGGTCCTGCAGGGCATCCTGGATGGCTCGGGTAATCCCGTCCTCGTAGGTGCCAAGACCGGCACGGCACAGACGGGGCGCGACGGCGAGCAGCCGATCTCGTGGATGGTCGCCATGGCGCCCGCCACGAATCCCAGCATCGCGGTCGCGGTGGTCGTGGAGGATGGCGGGCAGACGGAGTTGAGCGGGGGAGCGCTCGCAGGGCCTATCGCACGCGCCGTGATCGAGGCGGCTCTCCGATAAGGGAACTCACTGCGACACTAGGACGTCAGGGATAACGGAGCTCAGGAGGCAGGCGTGACGCAGGACCCCGGCGTAGGCCGTACCCTCGGCGACCGCTACGAGCTCGTAGCAGTCATCGGTCGTGGGGGCATGGCTGAGGTGTGGGAGGCCCGTGACACCCGCCTCGGGAGGCGTGTCGCCATCAAGATCCTGCGTCCCGACCTCGCTCGGGACCCAGCCTTCCAGGCCCGCTTCCGTCGCGAGGCCCAGTCATCGGCCTCGCTGAACCACCCGAACATCGTCGCTGTCTACGACACGGGCGAGGACATCCTCATCGATGGCACGGAATCGACGGTCGTTCCCTACATCGTCATGGAGTACGTCGATGGCATGACCCTGCGTCAGCTCCTCTCGAGCGGACGACGATTGCTGCCGGAGCGCTCCTTGGAGATCACCGCAGGCACGCTAAGCGCCCTGGACTACGCGCATCGGCACGGAATCGTCCATCGCGACATCAAGCCGGCCAACGTGATGCTCACGCGCACCGGTGACGTCAAGGTCATGGATTTCGGCATCGCGCGCGCTATGAACGACTCCGGCCACACGATGACCTCGGCGCAGACGGTCATGGGTACCGCCCAGTACCTTTCCCCCGAGCAAGCTCGCGGCGAGGTGGTGGATTCGCGCAGCGACATCTACTCCACGGGCGTGCTCCTCTATGAGCTGCTCACCGGCAAGCCGCCCTTCACGGGCGACTCACCCGTCTCCATTGCCTATCAGCACGTCAGCGAGCAGGCGTCGCCCCCGTCGCAGGTCGATCCTGAGGTTCCGCGGGACGTGGATGGCGTCGTCATGCGTTCCCTGGCGAAGAGCCCCGACGATCGCTATCAGACGGCCGCGGACTTCCGCGCCGATGTCGAGCGCGCTGCGATGGGCGCTCCCGTGTCGGCTCAGATGACGGCTGCGGTGCCGATGGTGGTATCCGACGCCACTCAGCGACTCGACGTTGTCCAGCCGACCGAGGTCTACGCCATCGATACGGAGCCTCCCCGTGGACGCCGTGCCCAGCGCGGTGCGGGCTTCGCGGCTGCCATGACCATCGGGGTGCTCGCGCTCATCGGCATCGTCATCCTGGGGGCCACCCTGGTGCTCAACCGGTCGTCGGCCAACACGGTCGCGGTCCCGGACCTCTCGGGTCTCACGGTCGCGCAGGCCGAGTCGGTGCTCGAGCGACAGGGTCTTGTGCTCGGCTCCCAGACGCCGGAGGTATCGGGCAAACCCGTCGACACCATCATCGGGCAGCAGCCGACTCCGGGTGAGCAACTGGAGGAGGGCCAGGCCGTCAATGTGACGATCAGCGCCGGCAAGGAGAAGACCACGGTGCCCCCGCTCACCGGCCTGACTTCCGTAGCGGATGCGGAGACAGCCCTCGCAGACGCGAAGTTGGTCCTGGGCCGGGTGACGGAGCAGGACGCTGCGCAGCCCGCGGGCTACGTGCTGTCCCAGAGTCCTCTTGAGGGATCCTCGGTGGACGTGGGGAGCAAGATCGACATCGTGATCTCGACGGGTCGCCAAGCGGTGCCGTCCGTGGTCGGTCAGACCGAGGATGTCGCACGTGGAGCCCTGTCGGCCGCGGGATTCCAGGCCAATGTGATCTACCGCGAATCGTCGACCGTGCCACAGGGCGTCGTCCTCGAGCAGGATCCGCCTGCGGGCACGAACGCGGAGAAGGGTGCGGTGGTGACACTCGTGGTCGCCCTCGCACCACCGACTCCGACGCCTACCCCGACTCCGACGCCGGAGCCGACTCCCGAGCCGACTCCCGAGCCCGAGCCGACGGACTCACCCGCCTAGTCAGCCCCGTCGACTGCTACGCGTGAAGGATCAGATGCCGAGGATCTTGGCCTTGGCGGCCGTGAACTCCTCCTCGGTGAGAAGGCCCTTCTCCTTCAGTGCGCCTAGGCGCTCGATCTCGGCGACCGCATCGACCTCCGGCTCTGCTGCCGGGACAGCGGCCTGCTGCTGACCGGCTTCCTTGTCAGCCTGCTTGTCGGCCTGCTTCTGGGCGACGCGACCGCTCACGGCGGTGGCGGTCCCGGCGACAACGGCGGTGCGGGCAACGGCGCGACCAATGCGCGGCATGGGGTCTCCTTATGTCGATGTGGAGCTCAATCTCGATGTGCAGCTCGCGGATGTGCGTGCTCTGCCACTCTACGCGCCCACGTCAAGTGCCGACCCCCGTATGAGCACGGTGGTCCCACTAGCGGGCCCGGGAGGAGCAGTCGGCGCCCGGTGACGACGCCCATGGCGAAGTTGATGAGGCAGAGCTTGCCGAGGAACCTGGCCGCCTTCAAGTGGTGCGGATTGCCCGTGCGGACTCAGGTATCAGGAATTTCAGCCCGCATGCGTCGCGGATTCCCGCGAACCGCGCCATAGCCCGGTCATCCCGCCGACCGATCACCCGCGCAGGACTCCTACTCTGCTCTGGATATGTCAACGATCACGCCGCCGAAGGTGACCTCGGGCCCACTGCTGTGGTTCAACCTCGTCGTCGTCTGGATCGTGTGGGGATCGACATACATCGGCATCCTCTTTGCCACGGAGTCCATCCCGCCGTTCTTCGCCATGGGCACACGCTTCATCGCGGCCTTCCTCATCATGGTGGTGCTCACGGGGATGACGCGTGGCTGGGGCGCCCTGCGGGTGAGCCGGAAGGAATTCGCGAGCGCGAGCTTCATGGGAGTCGCCCTGCTGGGCGTGGGGCTCGGCACCGTCGGCCTCGCCCAGGACTACGTCCCCACGGGCGTCATGGCACTCATCATCGCCGCGACTCCACTCACCATCGTGCTGTGGCGGATCGGCACCGGTGATCGGCCAGCGCGACTGACTCTGGTCGGCGTCGTTATCGGCCTGCTCGGCATCGGGTGGATGCTGCTTCCCGGCGGCACTCGGCCCGTGTCCGGCACGGACGGCGATGTCGTCTTCTGGAGCATCATGATCCTGATCTCCAGCACCATCTGGGCGACGACGAGCTTCTTCTCCGCTCGCCTGCCCAAGCCCAAGGACTCCTTCGCCTTGACGACATACGAGTTGCTCAGTGGCGGAGTCGCGCTTCTTCTCGTGAGCCTCCTCGTCCGTGAAGAGATCGACCTCAGCGTAATCACAGGACGCTCCTGGGCCGGGTGGATCTTCCTGGTCACGGCCGGCTCGGTGCTTGCGTTCAGTTCATTTACCTGGCTCATCAACAACGCCCCCATCTCACTGGCTTCGACGTACGCCTACGTCAATCCGGCCGTCGCCGTGATCCTGGGCGTCCTGCTCTACGCCGAGGCGATCACCAGTGACGTCATCATCGGTCTCACCGTCGTGCTCGGCGGCGTGATCCTCGTCGTGACGGGGGAGTCTGTCCGGTCCAAGCGAGCTTCAGACGTCCCGGAGATCGAGGTCACCTGACCCCAACATGACCGATGTCCCGCGCTGAGGGGACATGGGTGCCATGCTTCGGGTCCACGCATCACCATTTTTCGAAGGAGTCCCATGCAGCGGACGATCAAGCGAGCGATCGGCGCCGCCGGCGCGATCGCCGTGATGGCGGGCGGAGCCCTCATCGCCGCTCCAGCAGCGCAAGCAGACGGACAGTACTACGGGGCCTGGACCCTCACGGCCTGGAAGATCGACGGCACTGTCATCAAGTGCCCCGGGAAGCTTCCGTTGCCAC
>JAULZJ010000399.1:0-3026 GCA_032117435.1 Candidatus Nanopelagicales bacterium
GCAGGCTCGCGCGGGTGCGATCGACGAGCTCGTCGCGTCGGGAGCGCTCGAGGATGTCTCGAGCATGGGCAAGGACAACCTCACGCTGGAGCTCGAGCGCATGGCGAGTCAGAGCCAGGTCGACGATGAGCTCGCGCGCATGCGCCTCGAGCTCGGCTCCGGGGGCAATCCCGCAGCCATCGAGGGCGACAAGGCCTAGGGGGCGCGCGACACGACATGGCTCGCACGCGCTACGGCACCGACCGTGGGCTCACCGCCCGGATGTTCGGCACGATGTTCGGCCTCGGGCTGCTCTACGTCATCCTCGCCGCGGTCATGTACGCACTCGGCGTCAGCGCTATCTGGGTGCTGGGGATCAGCGGTGCCCTGCTCCTGGGCCAGTGGTGGTTCTCGGACTCCCTGGCGATGGGTGCGATGAAGGCCCATGTCGTGACGCCCGAGCAGGCGCCGCAGTTGCACGGACTGGTCGATCGGCTGTGCGCCATGGCCGACATGGAGAAGCCGCGCATCGCGATCGCAGACAACGACGCTCCGAATGCCTTCGCCACGGGTCGCACGGCGAAGCGGTCCGTCGTCGTCGTCACGACCGGCCTACTCCGGCGACTGGATCGGGACGAGCTCGAGGGCGTGCTCGCCCATGAGCTGTCGCATGTCGCGCACAAGGACGTCACGGTGATGACGATCGCGTCGTTCAGTGCCATCCTCGCGGGCTTCATGGTGCGCTCGGCGATGTGGGGCTCCATGATGCGCGATCGCCGCGATCAGAACACCGCGCTGGTCTTCCTCGCCGTCATGGTCGTGAGCGTCCTCGTGTACCTGATCTCCTTCCTCCTCATCCGGGCGCTGTCTCGCTACCGCGAGCTCGGAGCCGATCGCGGCGCGGCGCTCGTGACCGGCAAGCCCACCGCGCTGGCGACAGCGCTGCAGAAGGTCTCGGGGGACATGGCAGTGATTCCCACGCGCGACCTGCGCCAGATGGAGCCCGTTGCCTCCTTCGCGTTCGTGCCGGCGTTCTCCAAGGGTCGTGGGGGCGGTGGCTTCGGCCTCGAGTCGCTCATGTCGACTCATCCGCCGCTGCAGAAGCGCATCGAGCAGCTCGCGCGCATCGCCACCGAGATGGGTCAGCGTTAGTGGGATTCCTCGATGGGCTGCTGGGCCGACGTAAGCCCGCACGCCCCAATCTCGACGCCCTCTTCGCGATTCCCTCCGCCGCTATCACGTTGCAGGTGTCCATGGACTTCCTGTCCACCGGTCAGGGCGCCGTTGCCTTCCGATCGGTGGAGGGACGGGCCTTCGCGGACATCGAGGCCGAGGTGCGCGCGCTGCTCGATGCTGGGGGCGGTCCGCCTGTCAAGGTCGTCCAGGATCACTACGGGTACACGTGGATCGTCGTGACGACCGATCCGCCGGACGTCGGCTCCGTCGTCACGGACCTTCACGCCGTCAATTCCACCCTCGCCGACAGCGGATTCGGCCCGCAGCTGCTGTGCTCGATCGTGCCCTTCCGTGATCCGCGCGGCGTCACGCTGGCCCTGATCTACCTGTACAAGCGCGGCACCTTCTACCCCTTCGTCCCCGCTGACGGGGAGCGGCGCGACTCAGTGCTGGAGCTGCAGGTGCGTGACCTGCTGCAGGGCGAGCTCCCGTGGGAGATGGACCTGGCGCGGTGGTTCCCGGTCTGGGACGCCCCCGGCCTCTAGCCCCCCGCCGCTGTCGACCGAATGGCTGCGCTACCGCCTCGCTGTCGACCGAATGGCCGCCTTTTGGTCGACGGCCTCCCACGGCCGTTCCCTAGGCGGTTCTCCGAGCCCTCGCTGCCACATGCTGCGCAATCGCACGCCCCACCAGCTCGACGACACTGGCCGGATCCCGGAAGATCTCGACTCCCGTCCACCGGATGGTGCGTACGTCAACTCGCTCGAGGAGTAGGTCGCGGTTCTTCTCCTCGCGCAGGCGGTGCGCACCATCTGCTCCGTCGTACTTGACCATGCCGTCAACCTCGCCGGCCAGTCCGGGTGTCAGGAGGAAGTCCAATCGCCGCTCGCGCCCGTCGGCATCACGCACCCGCACCTGAAGTCCCAGGGGCACGATCCCCGCGAGCAGTAAGTGCCCGCGCGAGAAGGACTCTGCGGGTGACTCGGCCAGCGGAGAAGCTGCCGCGGCCGCCCGACGCGCATGAGTCGCCCCAGGCCGGCTGCCGCATCGTGCCACCACTGCATGGAGTTCGGTCGTCGCCCGAGCCTGCCCCGTCGGGTCCTCCACACGTCGGTCCTGACTGACGTACGTCGCCTCGCTGAGCGCGAGCGTGCGCAGGCGCAATGCGGCATCCATGGTGACGAGTGCCTGCGGCAGGGGTGAAGTCCTCGCGAGATCCACGGCTGTCTGCAGTGGTGACGTGAATCGGAGTCCGTCCGATTCGACGATCTCGGACTCCGGGACCGTCCCGCGGTGGCATACGACGCCGGGGGACGGGCGCGGGTTGGGATCGATGCAGTGGATGGTGCTCGTGGGGCGCTCCGCAGTGGGCAGGGGTGTCAGTGCCGCTGCTGTGGCGTGACTGAGGACGCACCGGGGGCGGCGATCCAGCAATGCCCTGCATCGAGCGACGAACTCCGACATCGCATCCGCGGTCGTGACACCGGCCGGTGCCACGAATCCGTGCGCGGGCCGCGTGAGGAGCCCGGCGTCGCTGGCCGCTCGTAATGCCGCTCGCGTGATGCCAGCCGCCAGGGCATCGGCCACACGGACCGGATCACCGGCTCCGAGTTCGGCTATCCGAGCCGCGGTCTGCTCGATCGACATGCGTTGAACATGCCGGATCTCCACCCGCAGTGCGGTCGTCTATCCACAGGAACCCATGGGGGTGTGGGGGCGCTGCTGACCCGCGCCGTCGACCGATTGGCCGCCAACTGGTCGACTTCGATGCCCAGGAGCAGCCATTCCGTCGACGGGGGCGCTGCTGACCCGCGCCGCCGAGGGGGCTAGTCCTTGGCGCCGACGCCGGGGAGCGCCAGCATCCGGTCGAG
>JAULZJ010000400.1:0-4922 GCA_032117435.1 Candidatus Nanopelagicales bacterium
GCCATGGGCCGAAGGCTAGTGCCCGCGGGGTAGGATGCGGTCATCGCAGTTGCGATGCGGGTACCCGACCGGGTCCCCGTGGGGCGTGAGCCCCATCCGCCCCCCGTGTGTGGCGCCCCCGTCGAGGACGGGTGCGGTGCCCTCGGCTCTGCACTGGAGCACGTATTCCATGACCGACACCGATATGACCGACACCGACCTGGCGACGATCGACGCCGTCATCGAGACTCCCCTGGCCCCCACCTTCGCCGAACTCGGGGCATCCCCGGACATCGTGGACTCATTGGCCGCGGCCGGGATCGAGCGCGCCTTCCCGATCCAGGCCATGACCCTGCCGCTCGCCCTCGAGGGCCGTGATCTCATCGGCCAGGCAAAGACCGGCACGGGCAAGACCCTCGGCTTCGGCATCCCCCTGCTGCAGCGCACGGCACGCGATGACACGCCGGGGGCGGCCCCGCAGGCACTCGTCGTCGTGCCGACGCGCGAGCTCTGCGTCCAGGTGGCCAGTGACCTCGAGCAGGCCGGAGCGCGACAGGGAGCCCGCGTGCTCAGCGTGTACGGCGGTCGCTCCTACGAGCCGCAGATCGAGGCCCTGGCGCGCGGCGTGGAGGTCGTCGTCGGCACGCCGGGGCGACTCATCGACCTCGTCCAGCGACGTAATCTCGATCTGTCCCGCGTGCGCGTCCTCGTGCTCGATGAGGCCGACGAGATGCTGGACATGGGCTTCCTCCCCGACGTGGAGCGCATCGTGGCCGAGCTCCCCGCGCAGCGTCAGACGATGCTCTTCTCCGCCACGATGCCCGGGCAGATCGTCGCCCTCGCTCGCCGCTACATGACGCAGCCGACGCACATCCGGGCCGCCGACCCCGGTGACGACCGGGCCACCGTGGACGCCATCGAGCAGCACGTGTGGCGCGCCCACCCCATGGACAAGGTCGAGTTGCTCTCCCGGGTCCTCCAGGCGGATGGACGCGGGCTGACCATGATCTTCACGCGCACCAAGCGCAAGGCCCAGAAGATCGCTGACGAGCTGACGGAGCGCGGCTTCGCCGTCGGCTCTGTCCATGGCGATCTCGGCCAGGGCGCACGCGAGCAGGCGCTGCGCGCCTTCCGCAACGGCAAGGTCGACGTCCTCGTCGCCACCGACGTCGCGGCGAGAGGCATCGACGTCGATGGCGTCACGCACGTCATCAACTACGAGTGCCCCGACGATGAGAAGACCTACCTTCACCGCATCGGCCGCACCGGTCGTGCGGGCGCGAGCGGTGTCGCCGTGACCCTCGTGGACTGGGAGGACATCGCGCGCTGGCAGATGATCGACAAGATCCTGGGACTACCCTTCAAGGATCCACTCGAGACCTATTCGACGTCGGATCACCTCTACATCGGGCTCGGCATCCCGCGTGATGTCACGGGGCGCCTGGGCAAGGACAAGCAGACGCGCGCGGGGCTCCAGGCCGAGGAGGTCGAGGACCTCGGCGAGACCGGCAAGCGCAAGCCCGCCGCGACCTCGCGCCCGCATGGCAACTCCGCACGGGCCTCATCGCGTAGCACCGGCTCGCAGCGCTCAAGCCGCCCCGCGACGAAGCCTGAAGGTGCTCCCGAGGGCAGCGCCAAGCCGAGCAGGCGACGCAGGCGTACGAAGCGCGGCGGCACGACCGCGAGCGAATAGCGACCGCTACGTGAGGTAACCCCACTCCCGCAGTGCCTCCACCAGTCCTGGCGAGGTGCCCATGCTCGGAATGTCGCGAGGATGACACCAGCGCGCTTCGTCCGCGTCGTCGCCCGCACGCGGTGAGCCCTCGCCGTACAGGGCGAAGTCGGCAATGACGTATGTCGAGCCCGAGCCGCTCTCGCGCTCGACCAGGCCGACGAACTCCCCCTGCGTCGTCTCGATCCCCGTCTCCTCGCGCACCTCGCGGACAGCAGCGACGTCCCACGACTCGTCCGCGTCGACGCGTCCGCCGGGGATGGACCACAGGCCGCGCGCTGGCTCCTGGCCCCTGCGGACAAGCAGGATCCGACCTTCGGGATCGCGTACGAGGCCGCCCGCGCACGGCACGCTCCAGGTCACCGGCGACCCCGCAGGAGGTGTGGTGCCCCAAGGCACCTCGACCCCGGGCGGCAGGCCGTCGAGCCCGGGCCAGGCCGTCATCGCCAGCGTGAAGCGATGCTGAGCGGCTGGCTCCTCCGAAACAGGCTCGAGGGACATGTGCACGAGTGGGCTCTCGTGGGTGGCTTGTCGACCGAGATGATCGAGTGCCGCACGGATCTCGGCGCGCACCGCAGGCGACAGGTAGAGCCACATGGCCGAATGCCATACGACCAGCGTCGTGCCCCGCTGCAACTCGAGGCCGCGCACATAGTCCAGGGCATCCGCGGTCACGAGAGACACGTCGATCTCCTTCGCCACGTCGAGCGCCCCGCGCAACCGTTCGAAGCGGGCAGGGTGATCGGGCCAGATGAAGGACGTGAGCGTCAGCCGGCCATCCGTGCTGCCCGCGTCGACGGGAGCGAGGTCGCACCCGACACGTTCGACGATGACGGGCAGCGCTCCCCATGCGGCGTGGTCCTCGGCCACGACAGCCTCGGCGATGAGACCGTCGACTCTGAGCGATAGCCCCGCCGAGCAGCCGATCTCGTGGAGGCGCACCGGGAGTCCGAAACCCCGCGCCACTCGTCGCAGGAGCGCCGCGAGGCCCACCGTGCGGCCCACCTCATTGGTCTGCGGCACTCGAGTGAGGGCCTCTGCCACCACTTCGCGGTGGGAATCGATCGTCGCGAGGAACGCGCGCCTGAGGCGCTCGCGATCGGCCTCGTCGCGCGGCGGGGTCCCGCCCGTGGTCGGCAGGTAGAGGGCGATCTCCGGGGCTTCCCGCGCCAGTGCCAGCCGATGGACGGCGGAGAGAAGCCGCAGGGGAATCATGTCGGCCACGCGCGCATTCGCGTAGGTCGCGAGCAGGGAGCTGAGGGGTTGCTCGTCCGCCCACTCAGCGACGTATCGCGCCAGGTCGGCGTACACGGGCGCCTCCAGCCGCTCGCACGAGGCCGCGATGTCGAGGAAGATTTCGCGTATCCCCGGGCGGCTGTCACGGCTCGGGCCCACTGCGTCAGGGTAGGCGTGACTCTCGTCAAATCGCCACCGGGACGTTCACGTGGACCTAGCCTGACTCCCCATGGGCCAGACCATGAATCAGACGATGAGGCCGCCGACCATGAGCAGCAAGCGCATTCTCTACGGGGTCAACGGCCTCGTCGCGGGATTCGGCGCTCTCTTTTCGTTCACGCTGACGGTCCTCGGCACATATCCCAGCCAGAACACCAATCCGACCTCGCTGGGCTTCGCCGGCCAGGGACTCCTCGGCCGAGTCCTTGACTACTTCACCTACTTCACGCTGTGGTCCAACATCCTGGTCGCGATCGTGATGCTGATGCTCTTCGCGCGACCCAACCGCGACAGTTTCTGGTTCCGCGCCTTCCGGCTCGACAGCGTGCTCATGATCGTCGTCACGGGCATCGTCTACAGCGTCCTGCTCGCAGCCACGACCACGAATCAGGGCCTGGAGGTCTGGACCAACTTCTTCCTCCACGTCCTCACGCCGATCCTGACCTTCGTGGTGTGGCTGATCGCCGGGCCGCGAGGCTGGATTTCGTGGCGCATCATTGCGGCGAGCCTCATCGTGCCGATCATCTGGCTGGTGTTCGTGTTGGTGCGCGGCGCCTTCATCGGCGCCTACCCCTATGGATTCCTGGACGTCGCCACCTACGGCTTCGGCACCGTGCTGACCAACGCGGCCGGGATCGTCGCCTGCGCGATCGTGCTGAGCCTGATTCTTTGGGCCATCGACTGGATCATCGGCCGCGTGGGCAAGCAGCGCTCAGCTTCTTAGCGCGTACTCCTCCAGGAGGCGTCGCGCGATGATCATCTTCTGGATGTCCGCGGTGCCCTCGCCGATCATGAGCATGGGGGCCTCGCGATAGAGACGCTCGATCTCGTACTCCTTGGAGTAGCCGTAGCCGCCGTGGATCCGGAAGGAGTCCTCCACGACCTCCTTGCAGTACTCGCTCGCGAGGAGTTTGGCCATGCCCGACTCGAGGTCATTGCGCTCGCCCGAATCCTTCTTGCGAGCGGCCATGACCATCATCTGGTGGGCCGCCTCCACCTTCGTGCCCATGTCGGCGAGACGGAAGGCCACGGCCTGGTGCTCCGCGATGGGCTTGCCAAAGGTCACACGCTGCTGCGCGTATTCGACGCCGAGCTCGAAGGCGCGCCGTGCCAAGCCACATGCACGCGCCGCGACATTGACGCGACCCACCTCGACCCCATCCATCATCTGGTAGAAGCCGCGACCGGGCTCACCGCCCAGGATGGAAGACGCCGGCTGGCGCAGGCCATCCATGATCAACTCGGTCGTGTCGACTCCCTTGTAGCCCATCTTTTCGATCTTGCCGGGGATGGTGAGACCGGGACGCACCTCGCCGAATCCCGAGGGCTTCTCGATGAGGAACGTCGTCATCCGCTTGTAGACGGATGCCCCCTCGGGTGCCTCGCCGTCCGTGCGCACGAGAACGGCCACGAGCGTGGAACTACCACCATTGGTCAGCCACATCTTCTGGCCGGTTAGGACGTATTCGTCGCCCTCGCGGACAGCACGTGACTGGATGGCAGCAACGTCGGACCCGCACCCGGGCTCGCTCATGGAGAAGGCACCGCGCACCTCGCCGGTCGCCATCCGCGGGAGGAAGTGGGCCTTCTGCTCCTCCGTGCCGTGATGCATGATCATCCAGGCCACGATGAAGTGCGTATTGATGACACCGGAGACGCTCATCCATCCACGGGCAATCTCCTCGACCACGAGTGCATACGTCAGCAGCGACTCGCCAAGGCCGCCGTACTCCTCGGGAATCATGAGACCGAAGAC
>JAULZJ010000401.1:0-1738 GCA_032117435.1 Candidatus Nanopelagicales bacterium
CGATGCCGTGGTTGAGTCCGCCGAGGAGTGCCCCGGCGAGTGCATCTTCATCGAGCCCTGATCAGCCGATGAATCGTGCCACCGTGAGAAATGCGGTGTGCGCCACCATCCGGTGATCGGGACGCACCGACATCCCCTCGATGTGCCAGGTCCGGTGCAGTACCTCGAGCGTCCGCTGGTCCACCCATCCCCTGCCGAGTGTCTCCCGTGTCTGTACCGCTTGGGTGATGGACGGCGTGTAGGCCACCAGGAGACCGCCCTTCGTGAGGATCCGTTCGGCATGCGGGACCACCTGCCACGGCTCCGGTAGATCCAGCACGACGCGGTCGAACTCGCCTTCCGGAGTCTCGGCGTAGCTGTCCCCGAGGGACAAGTGGTACCGACTGAGCGCCTCCTCGCCGAGGAACGACGTCACATTGGCGCGTGCCCTGTTCAGGAAGTCCTCGCGCAGCTCCACACCCGTGATCTCGGCTCCCCACCGCAGCATCGTCATCGAGAGGGCGCCCGAACCGATGCCGGTCTCGTAGACGCGCACTCCGGGGTGGATGTCGCCGAGCATGCAGATCGGCGCAAGGTCCTTCGGGTAGATCACCTGGGCGCCGCGTGGCATCTCCACGACGAAATCCTCGAGTGTGGGTCGCACCACGACGTACTTCGCGCCTTTGGTCGATTCCGCGGTGACCCCGGGGTTGCTGCCGATCACCTGGGTGTGCGGCACGTACCCGGCGTGACTGTGGAACTCCCCCTCCTCGTTCAGCGTGATCAGATAGCGACGCTTCTTCGAGTCGATGAACAGGGCCTTCTCGCCGCTGCGGAAGACGCCACTCACGACCGTCGGTCCCTTCCCTGCTGGACGCCCATGACGAGGGTCTCTCCGGGGGCAAGGTCGACAGTGGCGCGCCGCACGCCGCGTGATCTCAGCCAGCGAACCACCCCGAGGGCGACGAGCAGGCGTGACGCGAACCGGCTCCGCGACCCGAGTGACCTCAGGATCCGCACCGCCAGGATCCTGACGAGTGCGGCCATCAGAACCGCCGGAACTCGACTCGTCCCGCGCGCTTCCTCCCGGAACGCCGGCCGAGGATGTACGCGAGAAGGATGACGACAGTGGCGACTGCGCCGCCGGCGGCAACGATGGACTGCTTCCGGTCCTGCGCGCGGCCCTGGATGTCTGCCTGTAGCGCCCTGAACTTCTTCTCGAGATCGTCGCGGGTGATTCGTTCTTCGGTCATGTCAATCCTTTGCGAGCGTCTTCCTGGATGTGCGCGAGAGTGCCACAGTGACAGCAGTCCCGAGAACCAGGGCCGACACGAGATAGTGGACGAAGGACCATGCGCCGTCGAGGGCGTCCCCACCGAGATCCTGGGACAAGCGCAGCACCGCCACGCCGAGGAACACCACTCCGGTGCCGAGGAACAGGGCGGCGAGCGTTCCGAAGGCGAGCCAACGGGCCGCCCCGCGGGCAGGGCCGACCGTCTCCTGGACTGCGTATGCCCGCACCGAGCCGATCACATCCGTCACGCGGTCCGCGGGTGACATGCGGGACGGGGTGTCGCGGTCCATACGGTCAGCCTATTGGCGGCCGGCAGGATGGCTACCCGCCGGTGCCGTGAGGATCATTGCCCCCGGAAAGCCAGTATCTCGTCGGTGTGCTCGACGACCCGCCGCAACAGGGACACTTGCTCCGGTAGGTCCGTCCCGACAAGGAGGGCATGGCGGTCGAGCGGACCGCAGGGGA
>JAULZJ010000402.1:0-3430 GCA_032117435.1 Candidatus Nanopelagicales bacterium
CGGAGGTAGGTGAAGTACTCGACATGGCCGCCCTGATAGGACGACACCGCCACTCCGTCGGCATCCTCCTGGATCGCTGCCCGCACGACCTCGGCGACGCTGCGGTCGTGGCCCAGGTGAATCACCTCGGCCCCCTGGGCCTGCAGGATGCGCCGCATGATCGTGATCGCCGCGTCATGCCCGTCGAAGAGGCTCGCCGCGGTCACGAAACGGAGTGGTGAATCGCCCATGCCTACATCCTTTGACGTCTAAGTATTCAGGGAGGCTATGCCGAGGGGCCCGCCTTGGCAAGTCGCACGATCCGGTCGGCGACGAGATCGGCTTCCTCGTGGTCATGGGTCACATGAAGGGCCGGGATGCCAGCGCGACGCAGGAGATCGCGGATGTCGCCGGCGAGGCGATCGCGCAGGTCCCGGTCGAGTGCGCCGAAGGGCTCATCGAGGAGCAGGAGGACCGGTGCCGGGGCGAGCGCGCGCGCGAGTGCGACGCGCTGGGCCTCACCGCCGGACAGGGTGGCGACATCGCGGTCCTCGAAGCCCGGCAGGCCGACGAGGTCGAGGAGCTCGGCCACCCGGGAATCGTCTCTGCGAGCAAGTCCGAAGGAGATGTTGCCGGCCACACTGCGATGCGGGAAGAGCAGGGGATCCTGGAACACGAGGCCGATCCCGCGTCGGTGCGCGGGGACGGCGGTGATGTCCACGCCATCCCAGTGGATGCTCCCGGCGTCGGGCGTCTGCACGCCCGCGATGCAGCGCAGCAGCGAGCTCTTGCCCGAGCCGCTCGGACCGAGCAGTGCGACGATCTCGTGCGGGGCGATGTCCAGGTTGAGATGCGTGAGGAGGTCGCGGCCCTCATAGGAGATCGCCAGGTCGCGCACCGCGAGGCCAGCATCGGCCATGTCGCTCACCACCCTCCGCCGCGACGCGGGCGCAGTCTCTCACCCACGCCCACCACGGCCAGCGTGATGAGCAGGAGGAGCACGGCGAGGACAGCCGCCACTCCGATATTGGCCTCACCCGGCCGGCCCAGCAGTCGCACGATCTGCACCGGCACCGTGGGGGTGTCGAGTCGGACCAGGAAGGCCGTCGCCCCGAACTCCCCGAGGGCGACTGCCGCGGCTAGGCCGCTGGCCACGGCGAATGCGCGCAGGGTGAGCGACCCCTCCGTCGACCACCACGCGCGCAGGGGGGGTGCGCCGAGGGTGGCGGCGACCTGCCGCATGCGGGGATCGATCGATCGCAGGAGCGGTAGGACGACGCGGATGACGATGGGCAGTGCCACCATCGCCTGGCCCAGTGGCACGAGGATCCACCAGTCCCGCATGTCGACGGGACCGCGCAGCGACACGAGCAGCAGCCCGAAGCCCACGGTCACCGCGGACACACCGAGGGGCAGGGCGAGCGCCCCATCGATCCAGGAACCTGCACGGCGGGCCGCGAGGATGCCGAAGCAGGCAAGAGCGCCCATCGCCACGGCGATGAGGGTCGCGGCGACGGCGTACTGCACGGAGAGCGCCATGGACTCCAATGCGGAGGACGCACGCGTGGTCGCGTCCGCGGGAGCGAATGCCTCGCGGTACCAGGCCAGCCCCCACCCTTCGCCGACGCGCAGCGAGCGCGCGATGAGCGCGAGGAGGGGCAGGCAGATCGCGACGGTGAGAGCGCCGGTCCACGCCACGCTCAGCCGATCGAGTACGCCGCGTGGCTGCCGGCGCTGTGCGTCATCCCCGAGGCGCTGGCGCACGGCGGTAGCGGCCTGCCATCGCGCCGTGAGCATGACCACGGCAGCGACGATGGCAAATTGCAGCAGGGTCAGCCCAGCCGCAGCGGGGAAGTCCAGGCGCTGGACCGTGGCGGTGTAGATCGCGACCTCGATCGTGGGCAGCGCTGGGTCGCCGAGGACGAGGACCACGCCGAAGGACGTGAAGGTGAAGAGGAAGACCAGCGCGCTGGCGCCGAGGATGGCTGTGCGCAGCAGCGGGAGCGTGACGTGCGCGAAGACCCGGATGGGGCTCATGCCGAGGGTCTGCGCCACATCGAGGAAGCGAGCGTCGAGGTGCCCCCACAGACTGCCGACCACGCGCACGACAAGGCCCACATTGAAGAAGACGTGGGCCACGATGATGGCCGCGGTGGTGCCGGCGAAGGGCAGCAGTTCGCGGAAGGCCAGCCCGACGACGACGGTCGGGAGCACGAAGGGGACCGTGATGAGCGCCAGCATGGTCCGGCGGCCTCGGATATCGAGGCGGTAGAGGGCGTACGCCGCAGGCAGTGCGAGTGCGACGCTCAGCAACGTGCTCGCGAGGGCTTGGCCGGCGGTGTAGGCCACCACGCGCCACGTGCTCGCCGTCGTGAGAGTGGCGAGCGCATCGGGCCCGACGCCCGCGACCACCACTGCCACCACGGGGATGATGACGAACGCCGAGACGACGGCCAGCGGGAGTCCTGCTGCGAGGGTGCGGCGCAGTGCGGCTGCGGTCATCGCAGGACGATCTGCGTCCACTCGTCGATCCACTGATCGCGCTGCTCGGCGATCTCGCTGGCGGGCAATTCCGCGGGATCCGAGGGACGCACGACGAACTCCGCGAAGACATCCGGCAGGGCAACGCCTGCGCGCGCGGGGAATACGAACATCGACAGGGGTACGTCGGCCTGGACGTCGGCGGACACCAGCCAGTCCACGACCGCTCGAGCCGCCTCGGGATCGGCGGCCCCGCGCAGGACCCCGGCGAACTCCACCTGCCGGTAGCACCCGTCGGCCATCACGGATGTCGATGGCTGCTCCGGCTTGGGCTCCTCGGCGTAGACGATCTCCGCGGGAGGGCTGGTGGAGTAGGACACGACGAGTGGGCGGTCACCGCTGCCCCCGCCCGCGGTGAACTCGCTGAGGTAGGCCTCGGACCAGCCGTTGACGACGGCGACGTCGTTGTCGCGCAGGCGCTGCCAGTAGTCGGGCCATGCCTCGCCGTAGCGCTCGATGGTGGACAGCAGGAAGGCGAGCCCGGGTGAGGAGGTCGCGGGATTCTGCACCACGAGTAGTCCGCGATATCGCGGATCGGCGAGGTCCTCCAGCGTGGTGGGCGGAGCGATACCCGCCTCGGCAAACCATCTGTCGTCGATGTTGATGCATACATCGCCGTCGTCGACCGGGGTCACGACGCCGAGGCCGGCGTCGCGGAGCTCGGGGCGCAGCGCATCGGGGCTGCTGACATAGGGGTCGAAGACGCCGGCATCGACGGCCCGGGAGAGCAGTGTCGTGTCGATGCCGAAGAGCACATCGGCCTCCGGCTTGCCGGCCGCGAGCACCGCGCGGTTGACCATCTCGCCCGCGTCCCCGGCGGGGATGAACTCCACGGTGATCCCGGAGGCCTGCTCGAAGTCGGCGACGAGTGTCTCGCTGAGGGCGAACGAGTCATGCGTGACGACCTGGA
>JAULZJ010000403.1:0-5182 GCA_032117435.1 Candidatus Nanopelagicales bacterium
GACCTATCTCGATGTCGAGCAGATCCTCGACGCCGTGCGCCGCTCCGGCGCCGACGCCGTCCATCCCGGCTATGGATTCCTCTCCGAGAACGCCGCCTTCGCTGAGGCGATGGCGGCCGCGGGCGTGACGTGGATCGGGCCCACACCGGAGTCGATCCGCGCCATGGCGCTCAAGGTCGAGGCCAAGCGCCTTGCGGCATCCGCGGGTGTGCCACTCGTGCCGGGCGCGGAGCTCGGTGAGGGTGTCGACGCTGCCTCGGTAGCGGCTGAGGTGGGCTATCCGCTGCTCGTGAAGGCGTCCGCCGGCGGCGGTGGCAAGGGCATGCGCATCGTCGTTCAGCCTGAGGACCTCGCCGCAGCCCTGGAGTCCGCTCGCCGCGAGGCACAGGCATCCTTCGGCGACGCGACCGTCTTCCTCGAGCGCTATCTCACCGAGTCGCGTCACGTCGAGGTGCAGGTCTTCGGAGACACGCACGGCAATGTCGTGCACCTCGGCGAGCGCGAGTGCTCGATCCAGCGCCGACATCAGAAGATCGTCGAGGAGTCTCCCTCGCCAGGGCTGGCCCTGCATCTTGCCGAGCCGATGTACGCCGCTGCGGTGTCACTGGCGCGCAGTATCGGCTATGTCGGCGCCGGCACCGTGGAGTTCATTATCGACGGAGAAGGGGAGTCGCAGGAGTTCTACTTCCTGGAGATGAATACCCGCCTGCAGGTGGAGCATCCCGTGACCGAGATGGTCACCGGCCTCGACCTCGTCGAGTGGCAGATCCGCGTCGCGCGCGGCGAGCAGCTGCCGCGGACGCAGGCGGAGATCGCACCCTGCGGTCACGCCATCGAGGTGCGCCTCTACGCGGAGGACCCTTCGCGTGGCTACCTCCCCAACACGGGCACGCTGGCACTCTTCGAGACTCCGACCGGAATACGTGTCGACTCGGGCGTGGAATCCGGGTCGGTCGTATCGGCGTACTACGACCCCATGCTCGCCAAGGTCATCGCCCAGGCCGCCGACCGCCCCACCGCGGCCGCACAGCTGGCCCGTGGCCTGCGCGCGAGTCGCATCCACGGACTCGTCACCAATCGCGAGTCTCTCATCGCGATCCTGCAGTCCGACCGCTTCCTCGCGGGCGAAACGACGACGGCCTTTCTCGACCATGAGCCCGCCACGCTCGCACCCGAGATCCCCGCTGCCGTCCTCGATCGCCACCTGACGGCCATCGCCGCACACGGTAGTGACGAGGTCGCGGGAGTGCCGCGTGGCTGGCGCAATGTGCCGAGCGTGCCCGAGCTCATCGGCGTCACGCCGCTCGGTGCGGAGGACGGGCCCACCCTCGCCTACCGTGAGTCGCGCGACGGCCTGCGCGTGAGCATCGTGCCCGCGGGGGCGGATGCGCACCTGGAGCCTGGTCGCGAGCTTGCCGCGGCGAGCGTGGTCGTCGATGGATCGCATGTCACCGTGACGCTAGACGGCGTGCGCGTCGGGCACATTGTGGCGACGTACGACGCGCTGGTGTGTGTCGACGACGGTCTGTGGTCCAGCCAGTGGCGTCTGCGGCCGCGCTTCGCCGATCTCGAGGCGGGCGCGTCGGCGGCAGGACCATCGACCCCGGTGCCCGGCACGGTCACCGTCGTCGAGGTCGGCCCGGGAGATCGAGTCACTGCAGGGCAGACGCTCGTCGTCCTGGAGGCCATGAAGATGGAGCACCGCATCACGGCCGCTGCTGACGGCGTCGTGAGCGAGGTGCTCGTCGAGCCCGGTCAATCCGTCGATGCGCATCAAGTCGTGGCCGTGCTGGCCCCGGCGGAGGCGGACGCATGAACAGGCCGGTGATCGTCGCGAACTGCAGCGGCTTCTTCGGCGACCGCATCTCAGCAGCACGCGAGATGGTCGAAGGCGGCCCCATCGACGTGCTCACCGGCGACTGGCTGGCCGAACTCACCATGCTGATCCTCGCTCGACAGCGCATGAAGCATGGCCCGGGCGCTGGCTATGCCCGCACCTTCCTCACGCAGATGGAGCAGGTGCTCGGCACCTGTCGTGACAAGGGCATCCGCGTGGTCTCCAACGCCGGTGGCCTCGACCCGCAGGGCTGCGCGGAGGCGCTCGCCGAGATCGTGGTGAAGCTCGGCGTCGGACCGGTGAGCATCGGTGTCGTCTCGGGTGATGACCTCATGCCGCGCATGGGCGAGGTCGACGAGCCGTGGACCAATCTCGACACACGGGAGGCGCCCGAGGGCATCGACTTCCTCACCGCTAACGCCTATCTCGGCGGCGAGCCGGTGACGGCAGCCCTCGCGGCAGGCGCCGATGTCGTCATCACCGGACGCATCACCGACGCCGCGCTCGTGGTAGGCCCGGCCGCGTGGTGGCACGGCTGGTCCTACTCCGATGCCGCGGCAGGTGACCGAGAGATGCTGGATCGATTCGCGGGAGCGGTCGTGGCGGGCCATGCCATCGAGTGCGGTGCGCAGGTCACCGGTGGCAACTACGCGTTCTTCGAGCGCCTGCCGGGCATGGAGCACGTCGGCTTCCCCATCGCCGAGGTCGCCGACGACGGCTCGAGTGTCATCACCAAGCATCCGGGCACGGGCGGCGCCGTCACGGTCGGCACGGTCACGGCACAGCTGCTCTACGAGATCGGCGGAGCGGCGTACGCCAATCCGGATGCCACGGCCCGCTTCGACTCGATCACGCTCACCCAGGAAGGTGCGGACCGCGTGCACATCAGCGGGGTGCGCGGCGAGACGCCGCCCGAGCGACTCAAGGTCGCCGCCAACTACCTTGGCGGCTTTCGCAATGCGATGACGCTCGTGATCACTGGACTCGACGCTGAAGCCAAGGCCGATCTGGCAATGCGCACCATCACGGGTCTGTCGCTCACCGAGGCGCTGGAGCCAGGCATGTCGGCGGTGACGCGTGCGAGCCGATCCTCGCTCGCCGTCCGCGAGCTCGACGTCGTCTGGTCGCCCGCGACGGTCGAGGATCCCGCATCCACGGCGGATGCCCAGTCGATGCTCCGCCTCACCGTGCGCGACATGGATCCCAAGGCGGTGGGCAAGCCCTTCACCACCGCGGTGGTCGAGTCCGCACTCGCGTCCTATCCCGGGATGTTCCCCACTGCTCCGCCCGGTGAGGGCACTCCCTACGGCGTCTACTGGCCGACCACCGTCGCGCGCAGCGCCGCGCGCCCCACCGTCATGGTCGATGGCGCTTCCGTCGAAGTCCGACCGCATCTGCTGTCGGAGTCCCCGGTGACGTGGGAGGCGCCCGCACATCGGTCCGCTGACGCGCCTGTGGGCGATGTCGTGCGCGCACCCCTCGGGAGGATCGCTGGCGCGCGCAGCGGTGACAAGGGCGGCGTGGCGAATGTCGGCGTGTGGATCCCGGCCGGCGTGCCTGATTGCGATGCGGCGTACTCCTGGCTCGTCGCGCTGCTCACTCCCGATCGCATCCGGGAGTTGCTGCCCGAGGCCGCGCTCCTCGGCGTCGATGTGCATCCGCTGCCCAATGTCCACGCGGTCAACATCGTCATCCACGGCCTGCTGGGCCGAGGCGTCGCGGAGAACTCGCGCAGCGATCCGCAGGCCAAGGGACTCGGCGAGCACCTGCGCGCCCGGGTCGTCGACATCCCCGCGCATCTCGTCCCCGCACCTGGGACGGATCTGTCATGAGCGCCGTCCCCCTCACCGATCGCGGTCGACGCACGCGCGACGCCCTGGTCGTCGCGGCGCGCGGTGTCTTCGAGGAGCGGGGCTACGACGGCACGCGCATGGGCGACATCGCCGAAGCCGCGGGCGTCAGCCACGGCACGGTCTACACCTGGTTCGCCACCAAGGACGCCGTGCTCATGGCCGTCGTGGAGTCGCTCGTCGATGGCCTCTACGCATCGCTGAGCACTCCCGAGGTCGACGACGCCATCGCTCGAATCGACCTAGCCAACCGCCGTTACCTCGATGCCTATCGCGAGCACGCCCGGCTACTCGAGGTCGTCGAGCAGGCAGCCACCACCGACGAGACCTTCCGCGGTGTTCTCGCGGGACTGCGCGCCGCGCATGTCGAGCGCGTCGCCGCCACAATCCGCCACCTGCAGGCCGATGGCCAGGCCCGCTCCGATCTCGAGGCGCACGCGGCCGCCGCCGCGCTGTGCGCAATGGTCGAGGGCTTCGCACGCCACTGGTTCGGCCGCGGTGAGGACCACGACGAGGTGACGGCGGTCGCCACGCTGACTCAGCTGTGGGCGGGAGCCCTCGACATGAGAATGACCGACTAGGGAGTGACTGATGCAGTTCACCGAGGAGCACGAGCATTTCCGCAAATCGCTGCGGCGACTCATCGAGGAGGAGGTCAACCCCCACGTCGATGAGTGGGAGGAGGCCGGAATCTTCCCTGCGCACGAGGTCTTCCCCAAGTTTGCCGAGCTCGGAGCCCTTGGCCTGGAGTACGACCCGGAGTATGGCGGTGGGGGTGCCGACCACTCGTTCACCTACGTGCTCGCGCAGGAGATCGGCCGCATGGACTGCGCGGGCGTGCCCATGGCGATCGCGGTCGAGACCTCCATGGCCACCCCAGCACTCGCCCGCTACGGCTCGGACGAGCTCAAGCGCACCTACCTCGAGCCGACCCTGCGCGGGGAGATGGTCTGCTCCATCGCGGTGAGCGAGCCCGACGCAGGCTCTGATGTCGCCGGCATCCGCACGCGTGCTGTCCGCGATGGCGATGACTGGATCATCACCGGGCGCAAGATGTGGATCACCAACGGCACGCAGGCCGATTGGCTCTGCCTTCTCGCACGGACCGACCCGGAATCGCAGCCCGGCGACTACCACGGCATGAGCCTCATCATCGTGCCGACAACCACGCCGGGATTCAGCGTCGGCCGCAAGATCGAGAAGATGGGCAATCGCTCGAGTGACACCGCCGAGATCGTGCTCGACCAGGTGCGTGTGCCCGTGAGCAACACCATTGGCGAGCCCGATCGCGGCTTCCAGCAGCAGATGGCGCAGTTCCAGGACGAGCGCCTCGTGGGCGCCTACATCGCCGTCTCGGGAGCGCGCCGCGCCCTGGACCGCACCAAGGACTACCTCCAGCAGCGTGTCGCCTTCGGCAAGCCCCTGCTCGCCAACCAGCACCTGCAGTACCGGCTCGCCGAGCTCTACGCCGACGTCGACACTCTGGACGGCTTCC
>JAULZJ010000404.1:0-5020 GCA_032117435.1 Candidatus Nanopelagicales bacterium
TGACCTCCTCGTGTACGACCTCGACGCCGAAAGCGTCCGCGTAGAAGCGGATCGCCTCATCGAGATCGGGCACCGCGATGCCAACATGGTCGATGCGGGTGATGACCGGCGCGGCCGCAGACATCGGATCCCGTGTCATGGGTCCTCCTCGCTAGGGTGGCCCCATCGTGTCAAGGGCCCGGCTGGGCCGCACTCGGAGGTGCCATGTCCGTCATCGTCGCCGGTGCCCGCACTCCCATGGGGCGCCTTCTCGGCTCCCTCAAGGGCCTGTCCGCTGCCGACCTCGGCGGCATCGCAATCAAGGCAGCGCTCGAGCGCTCGGGTGTGCGACCGGACCAGGTCGATTACGTGATCATGGGCCAGGTGCTCCAGGCGGGCACGGGCCAGATCACCGCGCGTCAGGCGGCCGTCAAGGCCGGCATCGGAATGGAGGTGCCGGCACTCACCATCAACAAGGTGTGCCTGTCGGGCCTCGACGCGATCGCGCTCGCGGATCAGCTCATCCGGGCCGGGGAGTTCGACATCGTCGTGGCCGGCGGCATGGAGTCGATGACCAATGCCCCGCACCTGCTCATGGGATCGCGCGAGGGAGTGAAGTACGGCGACTGGTCAGTCATCGACTCAATGGCCTTCGACGGCCTCACCTGTGCCTTCGACGAGTGCGCCATGGGTGAGTCGACCGAGCGCTACAACGCACGCTATGGACTCACGCGCAAGGAGCAGGATGCCTTCGCGGCTCGCTCCCACCGATTGGCTGCTGCTGCGCAGGATTCCGGGATCTTCGACGAAGAGATCGTCGCGGTAGAGATCCCACAGCGCAAGGGCGAGCCTGTCGTCTTCTCCCGCGATGAGGGCATCCGCCCCGACACCACGGCCGATTCCCTCGCGGGTCTGCGCCCGGCCTTCGCCAAGGACGGCACGATTACCGCGGGTTCGGCCTCCCAGATCTCCGACGGAGCCGCAGCAGTGGTCGTCATGAGCCGGGAGAAGGCCGAAGAGCTTGGCCTCGCCTGGCTTGCCGAGATCGGTGCGCACGGTGTCGTGGCCGGGCCTGACGCCTCGCTGCATGAGCAGCCCGCTCGCGCGATCGTGCGTGCCTGCGATAGGCAGGGCATCGCCGTGAGCGACCTCGACCTCATCGAGATCAACGAGGCCTTCGCTGCCGTAGGCATCGTGTCCATGCGCGAGCTCGGTGCATCGGAGGACATCGTCAACGTCAACGGCGGGGCGATCGCACTCGGTCACCCGATCGGCATGTCCGGTGCGCGCCTGGTGCTTCACCTGGCACACGAGTTGCGGCGCCGTGGTGGCGGTCTGGGCGCAGCCGCCCTGTGCGGCGGCGGTGGTCAGGGCGACGCACTCATCCTGAGCGTCCCCGCGTCGTGACAGCCGCCCAGGAGCTCGCCGCTCGCGTGGGCGCGGGCGAGGCGCGCGCGGTCGCCCGCCTCATCTCCTGGGTCGAGGACGGCGCCGACGGTCTGCCCGAGGCGCTGGCCGCCTTACCGCCCACCTCCTCCGCGTACGTCGTCGGGCTGACCGGTTCGCCGGGGGTGGGCAAGTCCACGGTGACGTCGGCTCTCGTGGCGGCGTACCGCGCCCGCGGGGTCCGCGTCGGCGTCCTGGCCATCGATCCCACGTCCCCCTTCTCCGGCGGAGCGCTTCTGGGCGATCGCATCCGCATGCAGGAGCATGCCACCGATCCCGGGGTCTTCATCCGCTCCATGGCATCGCGGGGCCACCTAGGGGGCATGGCAGCTGCGACACCGCAGGCGGTGCGCGTGCTCGAGGCTGCCGGATGCGGCGTCGTGCTCGTCGAGACCGTCGGTGTCGGGCAGTCCGAAGTCGATGTGGCGGCCACGGCGGACGCCACCGTCGTGCTCCTCGCGCCGGGCATGGGCGACGGGATCCAGGCGGCCAAGGCCGGCATCCTCGAGGTCGCCGACATCGTGTGCGTGAACAAGGCCGATCGCGACGGTGCCGAGTCGACAGCACGCGAGGTGCGCCAGATGCTGCGGCTGGGCACGCCCGACGATGGCTGGTCCGTGCCCGTTGTCACTTCGTCGGCGGCGCGTGGCGAGATCGACGATCTCGTCGCGGCGTTGGACGACCGCCGTGCCTGGCTGGATGAGGACGATCGCTGGGCGGTACGACGACAGGAGCGCGCGGCCGGCGAGATCCTCGCCCTGGCGGTCGGTCGCTCAAGGATTCGGCTGGCTCAGGCCTTGAACCCGGAGTCGGTCGATGCCGTCGCCGCCGGTCGACTCAGTGCCTTCGCGGCCGCCGAGGCCCTGCTCGCCGAGGCGAGCCGGATGGAAGGATAGGCGCGTGAGCCAGCCGTCCCTGCCCCTGCGAGGCGCCGTCGACCTCGGGGCCCTCGCGAGCCAGCGCGAGGCCGAGCAGCGACGATCCAGCGCCATGGCGGGCGCACCATCGGGCATCGTCGTCGACGTCACGACCGACACCTTCGAGCGCGACGTCATCATCCAGAGCCAGAAGGTCCCGGTCGTACTCGATCTATGGGCGACGTGGTGCGGTCCGTGCAAGACGCTCTCGCCCATCCTCGAGGCACTGGCTGCCGAGTACGGCGGGCGCTTCGTGCTTGCCAAGGTCGACGTCGACGCCGAGCAGCAGATCGCCGCTGCCTTCCAGGTGCAGTCGATCCCGAGTGTCTTTGCCGTGCTGGGCGGCCAGCCGCTGCCCCTCTTCCAGGGCGCGCTGCCGGAGCCGCAGGTGCGTGCCTACATCGATGAGCTGCTTCGCGTTGCCGGGGAGAACGGCATTACCGGCACCGTGTCGACGGCTGACATCGCGCCGGAGCCGGCGGATGCGCCCGAGGAGGAGCCGGTCGATCCGCGCTTCGTCGCGGCCTTCGATGCCATCGAGGCGGGGGACTGGTCGGCCGCTGCGCAGGCGTACCGCGCCGTACTCGCAGCCACGCCCGGCGATGCCGACGCCCCGGCCGGAGTCGCGATGTGCGAGATGCAACTGCGCCTCGAGCTAGCGGAGGAGACCGGTGCGCTGCGCGATGCTGACCTCGCTGCCGCTGCCGGGGATTGGCCCACCGCATTCGCGGCCCTGATCGCCGAGGTCAAGGTGACCTCCGGCGATGACCGCAATCACGTGCGCGAGCGACTTCTCCAGCTCTTCCTCATCGCAGGCGACGACCCCGCCGTGCCGCCGGCGCGACTTGCCCTCGCCTCCGCCCTCTTCTGACCTGTTGTTTCCACCGTGTGTGTCGTTAAGGAGCCCCGATAACGACACACACGGTGGAAACAACGTGAGGGTTAGGCCGGGCGAAGCCAGATGGTGGCCAGCGGTGGCAGGACGACCTCGGTGCTCGCGAGACGCCCGTGCCAGGGCTCGTCGCCGGCGACGACTGAGCCCATGTTGCCGACCCCGCTGCCGCCGTACTCGGCCGCGTCGGTGTTGAGGATCTCCTCCCACACGCCTGCCAGGGGCAGGCCTAGGCGGTAGCCGTAGCGGGGGACCGGAGCCATGTTGGAGAGGCTCACCATCGGAAGTCCCTCGTCATCCCAACGGATCCAACTGAAGACATTGGACTCGGCGTCATTGGCGTCGATCCACTCGAAGCCGGCCGGGTCGTCATCGCGCTGCCAGAGGGCGGGCGTGGCGCGGTACGCCGCATTGATATCGCGCAGAGCCCGCGCGACGCCGGCATGCTCCTCGAATTGCATGAGCCACCACTCGAGGCCTGCATCGGCGTTCCACTCCGTCGGCTGGGCGAACTCCCCGCCCATGAAGAGGAGCTTGCGACCCGGGTGCGCCCACATGTAGCCGAGGTAGGCGCGCAGGTTGGCGAGCTCCTGCCACCGATCGCCGGGCATGCGTGCGATCAGCGATCCCTTGCCGTGCACCACCTCGTCGTGGGACAGCGGGAGCACGAAGTGCTCGCTGAACGCGTACATCATCGCGAAGGTCATGGCGTTGTGGTGGTACTGACGATGGATAGTCTCGCGCTGCA
This sequence comes from Candidatus Nanopelagicales bacterium, assembly GCA_032117435.1. Classification (GTDB taxonomy): domain Bacteria; phylum Actinomycetota; class Actinomycetes; order S36-B12; family S36-B12; genus Mxb001. The sequence goes on from JAULZJ010000404.1 coordinate 3,983, forward strand.
TGTATCCCAGGGAGTCGTGCATCCAGCCCATATTCCATTTCAGTCCGAAACCGAGTCCGCCGAGGTACGTCGGGCGGGTAACGCCAGGCCACGCTGTGGACTCCTCGGCGATGGTGACCACGCCGGGCACGTGCTTGTAGATGGTGGCATTCATCTCCTGGAGGAACGCCACGGCGTCGAGATTCTCCCTGCCACCGTAGACGTTGGGCGTCCACTGACCGGGTTCGCGAGAGTAATCGAGGTAGAGCATCGATGCGACCGCGTCGACGCGCAGGCCGTCGACATGAAACTCCTCGCACCAGAAGACGGCGTTGGCGACGAGGAAGTTGCGCACCTCCGGTCGTCCGAAGTCGAAGATGTAGGTGCCCCAGTCGGGGTGCTCACCACGCTGCGGGTCGGCATGCTCGTAGAGCGGCGTCCCGTCGAAGCGGGCCAGGGCCCAGTCGTCCTTGGGGAAGTGCGCCGGCACCCAGTCGACGATGACGCCGATGCCGCCCTGGTGCAGGCGATCGATGAGGTGTCGCAGATCGTCCGGGCTCCCGAAGCGAGGCGTGGGCGCGAAGTACGAGGTCACCTGGTAGCCCCAGGACCCCGCAAAGGGATGCGCCGCGACGGGAAGGAACTCCACGTGGGTGAAGCCCTGATCGACTACGTACGCCGTCAACTCTTCGGCAAGTTGGCGGTAGTCCAGCCCGGGGCGCCACGAGCCCAGGTGGACCTCGTAGATCGACATGGGTCGGCGTAGCGGGTCGGTGCCACCGCGCTGCTTCATCCACGTGGCATCGCCCCAGGAGTAGTCGGGCGTGTAGACCACGGACCCTGTCGCGGGAGGCAGCTCGGTAGCGAAGGCGAAGGGATCAGCCTTCTCGCGCCAGACGCCGTCGGCACCCTGGATCGCGAACTTGTAGACGGTGCCGTCCCCGATGCCGGGGATGAAGATCTCCCAGACTCCCGTCGCGCCGAGACTGCGCATGGGGTGGGCGAGGCTGTCCCAGTGGTTGAAGCTCCCGGTCACGCGCACGCCGCGTGCATTGGGCG
>JAULZJ010000405.1:0-2033 GCA_032117435.1 Candidatus Nanopelagicales bacterium
CCGGCGTACGGCGATGACGGGCTCGACGCGCTCGCCTGCGCCTGGTCCGCGGCCCGGGTCGCGGTCGGATCGGCGATCACCCTTCCGACGGGCGAGCTGCCGCGGGATGCGATCGGGCGCCCGATGCGCATCACGGCCTGACATGGTCGGGGTGTCGGACCTAGCCGGTCGACCGGTGACAATGGGCGCATGAGCGTGCACTTCCGCCCCGTGACCATGGAGAACTTGAAGGACGTCTACCTACTCGAGGTCGGTCCCGGCCAGGACGGACTCGTCGCCCCCGTCGGCTACTCGATCGCCCAGGCTCACATTTCGGATGAGGAATTGCACTACCGGGCAATCTACGACGACGACACCGCCGTGGGCTTCCTGCTGTGGGATATCCAGCCGCCAGGCTCGCGCTTCCCCGGCTGGGGTCTCGGCCGGCTCCTCATCGATCACCGATACCAGGGCCGCGGCTATGGCACTGCCGCCATAGACCTGCTGTGCGCGGAGATCCGGTCGAGCTCCCAGCACCCCCAGTGCCTATGGACGTCATATGAGCCGCGCGCCGACGGTCCGCGTGAGTTCTACGCGAAGTACGGATTCGAGCCGACGGGAGACGTGGACGATGGGGAGGAGGTCGCGCTCCTGCGTCACTGGAAGGACGGCACCCCCACCGATGACCCCTTCGCCTAGGGGACCGCGGCCTAGTCGAAGATCGGCTCCACCGTGCGCGTGCGCTTGAGCTCGAAGAAGCCGGGGATCGAAGCGACGAGCAGAGTGCCGTCCCACAGCCGCCCGGCGGCATCTGCCTTGGGTGCGGGCGTGACCACCGGTCCGAAGAACGCCACGCGCTCTCCCTCGGGACCGGGGACCGCGATGACGGGAGTACCGACATCCTGGCCCACCAGGCCGATGCCCTCGGCGTGGCTGGCGCGCAGTTCGGCGTCGAACTCGGTCGAGGCACCCGCGCTGATCAAGCTGTCGGGTAGTCCGAGTGCCGCGACCGCCTCGGTGACCGCTGTCTCGTAGTCCTTGCCTCCGGGATGGATGCGCGTGCCGATCTCGGTGTAGAGCTGGCCGACCACGTCATCGCCGTGATCGCGCTGCGCGGCGATGATGGTGCGCACCGGGCCCCAGGCCTTGAGCATGAGTTCGCGATACTCCTCCGGCACGTCGTTTCCCTCGTTGAGGACCGCAAGGGACATGACATGCCAGCGCACCTGCACCGGGCGGACCTTCTCGACCTCGAGCATCCAGCGCGAGGTCATCCAGGCCCACGGGCAGATGGGGTCGAACCAGAAGTCCACGGGGGTGGGAGTTGCCATGGGGCGACCGTACTCCCGCGGGGCCGGGGCACCTCTGCCAGGATGACGCCGTGACTGAGAATGTGACCCGCGCCGAGGCTGCCGAGCGCAGCCAGTTGATCACCGTGGACGGCTACGACGTCAACCTCGACCTGATGACGGGCGAGCATGACTTCTCCTCGACGACGACCGTGGCCTTCCGGTCACGGGATGCCGGAGCGTCCACATGGATCGATCTCATCGCCCCCGAGGTCCTCTCGGTCAATCTGAACGGTCGCGAGCTCGTCCCCGATGAGGTCTTCGACGGCACGCGTATCCGCCTCGACGGCCTGGAGCCGGAGAATGTCCTCATCGTGCGAGCCCGCTGCGCCTACATGCGCACCGGGGAAGGGCTGCACCGCTTCGTCGATCCGGTGGACGACGAGGTCTACCTCTACACGCAGTTCGAGTCCGCCGACGCGCGACGGATGTACGCATGCTTCGAGCAGCCCGACCTGAAGGCGCCATTCACCCTGCACGTGCGCGCGCCACAGCACTGGTTCGTCATCAGCAATGCCGCCGACCCCACGCAGACGACACTTCAGGATGGCACGGTGCGCTGGGACTTCCCGGCGACACCGCCCATCTCGACGTACATCACCGCACTGGTCGCCGGCCCCTACTACTCGGTCCATGACGTGTACGAGGGACCGCACGGCAGCTACCCCCTCAGGATCTTCTGCCGCAACTCATTGGCCGAGTACC
>JAULZJ010000406.1:0-5930 GCA_032117435.1 Candidatus Nanopelagicales bacterium
CCACCGTCGTGCATCGCCTGAGCGATGAGCTCGCGATGCACCAGGATGTCGCCGACTCCGGCGATCGTGATCGTGCGCCGCTGATCCTCGGGGACGAAGACAGCAGGCTCGACTTCGGCATCGTTGACACGGGCATCACCCGGGGATTCGACCGGACCCTCCGGCGATGTCGACTCCCGCGCCCCGCCCGCCGTTGACCGGTCTTCCGCCATGACGGCGGGCGTGCCGCTCGGTGTGCTGGCGGCCGCTGGCGTCGATCCGCCCAGCAGCGGTGGATTCCACCCGATGACGAGGCCGGTCAGCAGGCTCATGGCTCCCAGGGCGGCGAGGTCGCGGTGTCGAGGCAGGCGCCACCCGGGGGAGGCGTGGCGACCACCGGCGGTCCCTTCGTGAGGGGTGCCCTCGGCATGCCCTGGACGGGGGGACCCCCGTGGAGCCGCATGCCGTCCCATGGCTCAGAAGTATCGACAGTCACACCCGTCACATGGGGGAGCCACGCCGTTCCTCCACCTCGCGGCCCAACTCCGTGCCTGCGTGGGGGCGTGCCGGTTCGGCCTCCGCCGGGCGCGCTGTGGCAGGGTCGGATCCCCCATGTCCGCACATGCCCAGGCCTCCGAGTCGCCGTATCTGCGCCGCTGGCAGATCCAGGCCCTGCAGCGCTATATCAATGCCTCACCGCGCGACTTCCTGGTCACGGCGACGCCCGGATCGGGCAAGACGGCGTTCGCGCTGACTCTGGCCGGGCGCCTGCTCGCGCAGAGAGTGGTGCACCGTGTCATCGTCGTCGTCCCCACGGATCACCTGCGAGGGCAGTGGGCCGATGCCGCGGCCCGCCTCGGCCTGTGGCTCGATCCTGACCTGCCCAATTCGGTCGGTCCGGTGCGCGAGGGGACGCAAGGGTACGTCGCGACGTACGCGCAGATCGCCACCAAGCCGATGCTGCACCGCAATCGCGCAGAGGCGCGGCCGAGCCTGGTCATCATGGACGAGGTCCACCATGCGGGTGATGGCCTCACGTGGGGCGATGGACTCCGCGAGGCATTCGAGACGGCTAAGCGTCGGCTGGGCCTGAGCGGCACGCCCTTCCGCACGAAGGCCGATGAGCGCATCCCCTTCGTGACCTACGAGGAGGATGGCGATGAGGTGCGCTCGATCGCCGACTTCACCTACTCCTATGGCGATGCCCTGGCCGATGGTGTCGTGCGGCCTGTCGTCTTCGCCGCCTACACGGGCACGTCGCGCTGGCTCAATGATGCGGGTGAGGCCTTCGCCGCCATGCTGGGCAGTGGCACCAGGAAGGACGAGGACAAGGCCTGGCGCACGGCCCTGTCGCCGACTGGGCGTTGGGTGCCCCATGTCATCGCTGCGGTCGATGAGCGCGTGCGCGCGCAGCGCGCTGCCGGCATCGAGGATGCGGCGGGCATCATCCTCGCCAATGATCAGGAGACTGCCCGCGCCTACGCTGCGATCGCCGAGCGCGTCACCGGTGAGCAGCCCGCGGTGGTGCTCTCGGAGGATTCCGATGCCTCGACGCGGCTGACCGCATTCACTGGCGGCCGCACCCGCCTCGTCGTCTGCGTGCGGATGATCAGCGAGGGTGTCGATATCCCCCGGGCGACGACCCTGGGCTATCTCTGCTCCGCCCGCACCCCGCTCTTCTTCGCCCAGGCGGTGGGTCGCGTGGTGCGTGCACGCGGGGCCGAGGAGACCGCAGCGGTCTATCTGCCCGCGGTGCGACCGCTCCTGGAGCTCGCGGCGGAGATGGAGTCGGCGCGCAACGCCGTCATGCGCGTCACGGCGCGCGACGACCATGATCTCGACCCCGATGTGGAGCGCATCGCCGGCGAGGGATTCACGGCACTCGATGCCGATGCTCAATTCGCCCACGTGCTCACCGCAGGCCGCGCCTTCACGGCCGAGTCCCTCGACCTCGACGAGGAGGATGCGGAATATCTGGGCCTGCCGGGACTCCTCAGCCCCGAGGATATGGCGACGCTGCTGGCGTCACGCGACGCGAAGTTGCGCCGCCAGGCAGCCGAGGTCACCGATGAGGTGGCCTTCAGTCCCTCGACATGGCGCGACACGCAAGAGGTCCGCAAGGACATCCATCGGATGGTCAGCGTGCTCGCCGCGCGCACCGGCAAGGCACACGGCCAGGTGCATGCGGAGTTGCGGCAGGTGATCCCCGGGCCACCGACAGCGGTCGCGGACTACGACACCCTCGTCGCACGCCACGATCACCTCATGACGCTCGTGATGTGAGCCGACTACGGGCGAGGGATGTCGGCCACCTGGATATCGAAGCCCACATCGTCGCCCTCGACCGTCTCCACCGTGATCGTGACGTCGTAGGTATTGCCGAGGCTGGGATCGCCGATAACGCAGACGATCGTGGCGCCGACCTCGGCCGGCAGATCGGAGGGACACTCCAGGGGAGGCATTCCCTCCAGCGGGATCCCCTGGGACTCGGCCAGGGCGGCCGTCGCCTTCTCCTCGACCTCGGTCGCGGAGAGGGCAGGTGTTCCCGTGCTCACGGTGCATGCAGACACCATGACTGCAGCGATTGCGGAGCCGACGACGGCCCATGCGGTATTCCTCATGCCGTCACGCTAGGTGCGCGCGTGCGGTCTCAGCAGGCCGCGAAGGTCAATGTCCGGTCCTGTTTCGAGTAACGATCTCTTAGCGCCCGACGCGGGAGGTCGCTATCCAGCGCTCGGCCAGGCGCACGGTGAGTTGGTCGACCATCTGCCGTGACGTGAAGGGCAGCCCCTTGGCGTCGGGGTAGTCGTACTCCAGGCTCATGATCGAGTCCTTGACGAGATAGAGGACGTAGTAGCCGCCGTCCTCGTTGTCGCTGTTGCCCGCTCGGCTGCGGCTGTCGATCCAGATCCAGATCCCGGTGCGACCGTCGACGAAGGTCGAGGTGCGTCCATTGGACAGGTACTGGATGTTGCTCCCGCCGGACTCACCCTTCCACTGCGAGCGGCCCGTGCACAGTTTTGCCTGCTGCTCGATGTACTGCCACTCCCGCAGGGCTCGCTGGGGGGTGGGGTACGGCCAGACCTTCTGCTCGATGGCGACTGGATCCTCGATGGAGTTCGTCTCGCCGAGCTCGACCTGATAAAGCAGGTCCGTCTCGCGCCCCTCGATGTCCTTGCCGTTCTTATCGCAGAGCGCCTGATGCTGGCCGGCATGACCCTTCATGGTGTATTCGATACCGGAATCGACCATGAGCGCCTTGGGCACGTCAGCGCGCACGAGCATGCGCGCGAAGACCTTCGCCTGCTCCTGCGGCGTGGGTGTTGGGCGTGGGGCCGCAGCCGCGACCCCACCACCCAGAGCCACGCTCGCCGCCATCGCGGCAGCGATCACGCGTCGCCACGTCATGATGGCGTCCCACCCTGGATCGGGTTCGTATTGACGATGATCGTCGAGGTGGAGAAGTCATCCCCGCCGAAGACCTCGTTGATCGCCATCACCTTCACCTCGTAGTCCTGTCCCGGGATGAGACCGGTCAGCGCGCACGAAGTGGTGGAGATATCGCGGCACACCGGGATCCCGTCGAGGGTGACGGTGTAGGTGACGGCGCCCACGTCGGGTCCGCCTGCGGTGACCGAGGCGATCCAGCCGAGGGTGATGCTTGTCGGCGAGGTCACCGTGGCCGAGTCCACCAGCGGCGGGGGCGGCGGACCCTCGGGTGCCGCCGACGCCGGGTAGTTGGAGGTGGGGCCCCAGCCGAACTTGTTCTTGGCCGCGACGGTGAAGGAGTAGGTCACGCCGTTGACCAGACGCATCCACAGGTACTCACCGGCGCAGCTGAAGTCGGGAGCATCCTGGGGTGCGGTGACGGGGCAGACGATCTCCTCGACGAATACGCCGGCGGGGGCGTCAACCGGGGTCGCCGTGAGGCGGTAGTGCGTGGCCTCCAGGCCACCGCTCGGGTCGGCGTCCTCCCAGGCGAGATTCACCGTGGTGTTGCCGACGCCGGTGATCTCGACGAGGGCCGGCTTTCCGGGCAGGCCGAGCGGATTGTGCATGACATTGACCGTCATGGCCCCGGGTGACAGGCGCGTGTAGGCCTGGACGGCGAATTGGTACTCCAGTCCGGGCGTGAGGCCGGTCAGGCGATGGCGGCGTACGTCGGGGCCGACGCTGACCTGCGGGTACTCCGGCTTCTGGTTCGGGAACCAGTAGCCCTCGTTGTTGAAGATCGAGATGGTGTAGCCGAGGATCGGCTCGGCGCCGATGTTCTTGGGGACCTCCCAGGCGAGGGTCGCCGTGGTGGAGCCCGCTGAGACGAGGCGGAAGTTGCGCGGCCCGCTCGGGCGAGCGTTGGGGATGCCGATCGCGGGAATCGACTCGGGTCCGGCAAGGAGGGCACCGCCGGAGTTGCGCGCCTCGACCGTGACGTCGTAGTGGACGCCGTTGATCAGGCCCGTGATCGCGCAGGAAGTGGGAGTGATGAGCTTGCACGGCCGCTGCGGACCGGGCTGGAAGGACGAGGTGCGCACGATGTAGTTGCGGATCGTGCCGCCACCTGTGTCTAGCGGTGCATCCCAGGACACAGCTAGGGATCCGTTGTCCGGGACGACCTGCAGATTCAGCGGCTCAGTCGGAGCGATCACGGCCATGCGCTTCACGGCGATGGGCCTGGACTCCCCGGCGGCTGACAGTGAGGTGACGCTGAAGGTGTAGATGACACCCTTCACGAGGTTGGTGACGTTGGCGCACCACTCCCCCTGGCGCTGTGGCGTGGGCGCCGGGCAGGTCACTCGTCGCGTGGTCTCGCGTAATTCGCCGTTCACGTAGACGCGGTACCCGGTCACCCCCTCGGCCTTGGCAGGAGGAGTCCAGCGCAGCCGGACGAGGGGAGAGGCGGGATCGATCGGGTTCTCCTCCGGGATGGCACGCAGGCCCGTCGGCGCCCCGGGCGGTGCCGCCTGCGCTGGCGCGACGTAGCCGACGGTCATCAAGGCCGTGGCTGCGGCGGCGATAGTGAGCGTGCGCAAAACCCTCGCGAGCTTCATGGATCCTCCCGGTGACCATCCAGGCCCGGCACGAATCCGGACACCGTCTCGGCGGACGCTATCACCTAGCGTCGGCCGCGAGACCTGCTCGCCGAGAAGTCCGCTGCGGTCGTCTTCCGCGGCGAGTTCGCCGACTGACCACGTCGGCCGTTACCTGATGAGCTGTTACGCGATGAACTGCTCTGCGGTGAGCTGCTCCGCGATGAGCTGCTACGCGATGCGCCAGTGCGTGGCTTCGACGTACTCGGTCGGGAAGTTTCCTGGGCGATCGGCGCCACGTGCGCGGCGCGGGGCCCTGACAACGCGAGCAACTGGGGTGCACCCGGGACGGTGCGTTGCGGCGTGACGGAGATACCCGCCTTGCGGGTCATGGACGCGACCTCAGATGCCTGCTCGCTGGTCTGGAGGGTCACGACGACACCCGAGGCACCCGCGCGAGCGGTACGGCCCGAGCGGTGCAGATAGGCCTTGTGCTCAGTCGGGGGGTCGACGTGGACCACGAGGGCAACATCATCGACGTGGATGCCGCGTGCGGCGATGTCCGTGGCCACGAGGACCTTGACCTCGCCGCACCGGAAGGCCTCCATGTTCTTCTCGCGCGCCTTCTGCGCGAGGTTCCCCTGGAGGTCGACGGCGGGGATGCCTGCCTGGGTGAGGGTGCGGGCCAGTTTCTTCGCCTGGTGCTTCGTGCGGACGAAGAGCACGGATCGGCCCTCTCCCGCGGCGAGCTCGCGCACGACCTCGGGCTTGTCTGTGGCCCTCACCGTGAGGACGTGATGCTCCATGTCCGGCTCGGTGGAGGCGTCGCTGTCGACCGAATGCGTGATCGGATTCGCGAGGTACCGCTTGACGAGGGCGTCGACACCCCGGTCGAGGGTGGCGGAGAAGAGCAGGCGCTGACCA
>JAULZJ010000407.1:0-6894 GCA_032117435.1 Candidatus Nanopelagicales bacterium
CACCCACGACAGCGGCGTGGGAGGCCCAGACCACACGTTTGGCCAAGCGAATGCCAGCCATCTCGGTGCCCATGCGACCGAGTGGCGTCGCCGGGCTCTACGACGTCGCGGACGACTGGATGCCCGTATACGACCGCACCGATCTCGAGGGCTACTACACCGCGATCGGCACGAGCGGGCACCAGTTCAAGAACGCCCCCATGGTCGGCCGGCTCATGGCCGAGCTCATCGAGGCCTGCGAGGCGGGTCACGATCACGATGTATCCCCCGTGCAGGTCGCGGGGCCCATCACGGGCAACGTCATCGACATCGGCCACTTCAGCAGGCGAAGGACGCAGCACAGCACCACCAACAGCGTCCTGGGTTAAGTGTTCACTCGACCCTGCTCTGGCCGGCCGGGTCGTCAATGTCGCTACGTCGGCGAGCTCATCCGGTCGCCGCGGCAAGCGGCAGGTGCAGGACCGATCGATGCTCACCCGAGTGAAGCACGTCCACGGTGGCAACGCGGACATCGTCGGGAGTCTCGAACCCATCGGGGCGGCCGGTGTGGTGGTTGCGATCCATCCGAAGCGACCCCGTGTGGCGCAGGGCCAACTGCAGTCGCGATCCAGCGGCGAGCCGGCGGGCGAACCAGTGGAAGTTGCGGAATTGCACGAGTGTCGGCTCACCGGGCACCATCAGTTGGACACCCAAGGACGGATCCCGGTGGCGCAGGCGCTGGACTGCGGGCGACAACAGGATCCGCGATCCGTCCACTCGGAGCTCGTAGAGCAGTGCGCACAGGTCGGCATCGGGCTGGTCGAGCACGATCCAGGCGTCGAGTCGCGGCTCGCCCGCCAACTCGAGAGGCTCCGCGATCCGGGCCGATGTGTAGACCGCGCCGAAGCCGTCGATCGACGCGATGAAGACCGACGAGGTCGGATCCACCCCCATCAGATGGGCGCCGAGGTCATGGAAGTTCGGCGGGAGCTCCATGAGCGGGTTGTGCGACTGGCCGGAGCGATTGGGCTGCTGCTCGAGCAGCATCGTGGTGCGCTCGTCGGGATCGCAGAGGAATCGGAAGGATGGCGAGTCACTCGGCTCCTGTCGTAGCCATCCCGGATGGGCGGCACTGTGGGGGCCGTCGTGGCCGACGAGGAACCACGACTGCGTACCGGCAGTGATGGCATCGAGGTCGGGGGCGGACCGCCACTCCTCGGCACCGGCGACGTAGTAGCGCACCGGCGCGGTGAGGAACGCTGGTTTGTCGCCTCCGCACATCACCCAGCGGTACCAGTCGATTGCGAGTTGCAGCATGTCGATGTCGGCGGCCGCACCGAACTCGAGGTCTCCCACAATCGGCCGGCCGCTGAGCGCAGCGCCGTGCTCCCACGGCCCCAGGATGAGGTAGTGCTCTGGTCGTTGATCGGCAGGCCGAGCCTGGCAGTAGCGGTGGTGGTGCTCGAGCGCGCCGCGCACCGCGAGGTCGTACGGCCCGGTGATCTCCAGCACCGGCATGTCGATCCCGGGCAGACCCTCCTGTGCCGGACCCCACTCGGGTCGCCACGGGGCGTGCTGCGGCGTCGTATTGACCTCCTCGGGCAGGCCCCAGGGGCCGCCCAGACGCTCGTTGAGCGACCGGAATGACTCGTGGGCTTCGAAGGCCTCCGCCAGCCGGGCGAGGTACATGTCCACTTCAGCGACGAAGCGCTGCGACAGGCTCTTGCCGGCCGTGAGCATCCCCCAGGCGAACTGGTGGTCGATGGGGATGCCACCGGCACCGGGTGCGAGGCCACCCATCGAGGCGACGGCCGGGATGATCGTGCGCAAGTGAGGCGGGTGCGCAGCTGCCGTTGTCCACTGGTTCTGCCCGGTGTACGACCCACCGAACATAGCCACGTCACCGTTGCACCACGGTTGCGCCGCTACCCACTCGACGAGGTCGTAGCCGTCGTCGGCTTCGCCTCCGTGGTGGCCGAGGAAAGCGCCTTCGGAGTCACCCCGGCCACGGCAATCCACCGAGACGAAGGCGAACCCTGCCGCGGCGAGCCTCACACCCTCTGGCGAGCCCGTATCGCGCGAGTACGGCGTGAACTCCACGATCGCGGGCACGCCGCCCGAACGCTCACGCGGCAGGAACACGTTGGCCGCCAGTCGAGTCCCGTCGCGCAGGGGAATCCGCTGGAGGAAGAGCGCCTCGGCCCGGGCCCCGGGACCGGCCGCCTCAGCGTTCGGGCTTCTCACCATGCCCACGGAAGTTACACTAATTTCTTACGCAACTGGCCCGAATCCCTCACCTGGCTCCTCGGTCAGGTCCTGGCGACCTGCTCGGCGGCGTGGCAGGCAGCGAGGTACCCGAACGTCACGGCCAGGCCCACTGTTGCGCCCCCGGCCCAGTACGCATTGGCGGAGGGGAAGCCGGCGCAGTTGCCCGCGGCGTACAGGCCGGGGATGGGCCGAGACCCCGGGTCAAGGACGCGACCATGCGTGTCGATGGCCGGACCCCCCTTGGTGTCCAGGGTGCCCGGAGCCAGGATGAGCGCGTAGTAGGGGCCCTCGTCGGAAAAGGGGAACATCGCCGGGTTGCGGTCATTGCCCGGGCGCGCGGGACCATTGCGGAAGAGTTCGATCGGCGAAGAGCCGCGACCGAACTCCCCGTCGACGCCCGTCGCCGCAGCGGCATTGAAGCGAGTGATGGTCGCGGCAAGGTTGGCGGCGAAGTCCGGTGACAGGGTCACGCCACCCCGGCCCGCTGGGTCGATAGCGCGCAGGCGCGCATCGAGCGCGGCGGCCAACTCGCGGATGCTCTGGCCGCTGACGAGATCTCCGTCCGGGGCACCCAGCGGAGGCACAGGATTGCCGCTCGTTCCATCAGCGAAGAACTCACGTGTGCCCTGGTCGAACACCATGAAGAGGCGCACGTCAGGGAACTCGGCCTTGGCCGGATCCCAACGGAGCATGCTCAGTCCCAACTCGTGGTAGGGGAGCTTCTCGTTGACGCTTCGCTCGCCGTACTTGTTGACGAGGATCATGCTGTCGCCACGCAGCGCGAAGATGTTGGTGGTGAACGCCGTGGGGTCACGGAGTACGGGCTCGAGCGGGATGGGCGCCATCCATGCCGCGCCGAGGTTGCGCATCCGGGTCCCTAGGCGTTGCCCGATGCGCAGGAAGTCCCCCTCAGATCCCAGGCTCGCCCCTCCGTATCTCACCGGCGAAGGCATGAAGTCCTGCATGAGGTCAGGCGCATGGGTGAAGCCGCCCGTCGCGAACACGACTCCCTTCAGGGCTCGGGCGAGGAAGGGCACCCCCTCCGCCTCGCCAGCAACTCCGGTGGCGCCGGTCATGGCATCGCCGACGACATCCGTGACCCTGTGGTTCACGCGGACATCGACCCCGAGGCGCAGCGCCGTGGCGTGCAGGTCATTCACCCACTCCGCTCCCGTCAACTGGTCCGCGCGGATGCGTCCGCGGGAAACGATGACACGGCCGTACGGCGCCTTGTCCTCAGGCAGGTCCGCGAAGTAGTCCGGGGCGTCGGCGCGCATCACGGGATCGAGTGCGCCAGCCTCGGTCAGCTCCTCGAGCGCGCGCGAGGCGTTGTCGTAGAACGCCTCGAGCATGGCCCAGTCGGTACGATCGATGCCGAGGTAGGGGTCGTCCGGGTCGTAGAGGTCGGGGAAGGACAGCCGGGCGAGGTAGCGCAGGGCATCGTCCTTTGGATCGGCCATGCCGGCCTCGCGCATGAGGCGGTGGTTGGGTGACCAGATCCAGGTCCCGGACCGAGCAGTCGTACCGCCGATCTGCGACTGCTTCTCCAGCATGAGGACGGACAGCCCGCGGCGCCGGGCGGTGATGGCAGCGGTGTAGCCGGCCGCCCCAGCACCCACCACGATGAGGTCGGCCTTGGCGAAGGTCGGTGTGCTCTCCCAGGCAGAGATGGACATGGCCACTCCTCACGATCAGTGGTCGTGACCGTATCAGATCAAATATGATCTACTCCTCGGATCGCTCCGATGCCCGGTCCGACTCATCCGGGAGGCCCGATGCTCGATCACCTCACGTTGGACACCGGCGCTCGCCTCGACTTCTCTGTCGAGGGCGATGGTGATGCCCTGCTCATCTACCACCACGGCACTCCCGCGGCGGGTCCCATCCCGCGGGAGATCGCCGTCCCAGCCGCGGCTCTCGGCATGGTCGTCGCCGGGGTCGTGCGCCCTGGCTACGGCGGGTCGACACGACGGCCAGGGCGCTCCGTCGCCGACGTCGTGCCCCTGGCCGCGGCACTCGCCGACCATCTTGGGCACGAGCGCTTCGTCACTATCGGCTGGTCCAGCGGTGGCCCGCACGCCATCGCCTGCGCGGCACTCCTCCCGGATCGGTGCATGGCCGCGATGACCCTCGCCAGCAACGCACCCTTCGATGCCGACGGCCTGGACCCCCTGGCCGGGATGGACGACATCGGGATCTCCGAGTTCACCGCAGCGGCCGATGATCCGGAGGCGCTGGAGGCCCTCATCTCCCAGGCGGCCGCCGAACAGCGAGTAGTGACGAGCGCGCAACTCCTCGAGATGGGGCTCACCCTGCTGCCCCCCGCCGACCAGGCTCACCTCACTGAGGAGATTGCCGAGGTCATCGCAGAGCAACTCCGATGGTCTGTGGCAGGCGGCATCTGGGGCTGGTTCGATGACGACATCGCCGTCACGCGGCCGTGGGGATTCGATCTGCTCTCGGTACGAGTCCCCGTCCTGCTGTGGCAGGGCAACGCCGACGGCATGGTCCCGATCGCCCACGGGCAGTGGCTCGCCGAACACATACCCGGAGCGGTCATGCATCTCATGGAAGGCGAGGGCCACTTGTCGATAGGCGGAGTGGCCGGCGAGCCGGGACTTTCTGAGCTCAAGCGCTCACTGATCGAATAGCCCGCGGCCCGCGAGCCGCCGGTGCCGGAGTCAGTAGGCTGCGATCGACTCAGGGTCTCAAGGGACGGGTGACACGGTGACGACGTCTAAGCAGGAGCGCGTCTACCGCGCCGTGCGCAAGCGGATCGTCGACGGCACCCTGACGCCGGGGTCCCGGCTCGTTGCTGACGCCCTGGCCCGCGAACTCGACGTCAGTCCCGTCCCCGTGCGAGAGGCACTGCGGCGGCTCGAGGCTGAGGGCTTCATCGACTACGAGCTCAACGTCGGCGCCCGAGTGCGCACACTGGATGAGCACTCATGGTCGGAGACGCTCGAGGCGATTGCCGCACTCGACGGGTACGTCACACGACTAGCCCTGCCCCACATCCGACCCGACGACCTGCGCCGGGCCCGCGAGGCGAATGAGCGGATGCGTCAGGCGGTCCGGGATGCAGGTCCCGAGCAGTTGAAGAGGGCCAACCAGCAGGTCCACGCAGCCCTCACGGGACCGTGCCCCAACGCATATCTGCGCGACCTGCTGGCCTCCTCCTGGACTCGGCTCTACATGACCCAGCACGGATCGGTCTTCCTCTACCACCCGGAGACGGCCCGGCAGCAGGTCGACGACCACGAGCGCATCATCGGGCTCATCGCGGCCGGCAGTGATCCCGAGATCATCGAGCAGGCCCTACGGCAGCACACGCTGTGCCTGGTCCAGGTGATGGAGTCACCGGGTGCCTCAGATCCGATATGATCTGAGGACCGAGAGCGCGGAGGACCTCGTGACCAAGATCGTCTGGCTGCTGAAGAAGTCCGACCACCTCACCACTGAGGAATTCCAGAACTGGTGGCTCCATTCCCACGCGCCCCACGCACGCAAGGCACCTGGCCTGAGGCGCTATGTCGTCAACTTCGCCCGTCCGGCCGACGAGCTAGCGGGGCGCCCGACGACCCCCTGTGACTGGGACGGGGTGGCCGAGCAGTGGTTCGATGACGACGACGCGCTCAACGCGGCCTACTCCCGGCCCGTGTCGAGCGATATCCGAGCCGACACCATGGCCCACGTGTCACGCCTAGAGCGGCTCATCGTCCGCGAGATCGAGATCGAGCCCACCCCTGAATCATGACCGTGTTGCGCTCCTCAGGACGGACCATCTAGCCCCTGGAGCGCCGCACCTCGGATAGCCCGACCCGGACGCGCACTCGGCTCGAGGGATCCCTCGCGCACAACCGAGACCCCGTTGACGATCACGTGCGAGATGCCCACCGATGTCTCCACCGGCGAGGCGTATGTCGCACGATCGGCAATGGAATCGGCATCGAACACGACGATGTCGGCGTCAGCTCCCACCTGCACGCGACCCTTGCGCTTCATATCCGGGCTGACCCCTTCGAGGATCTGCGCGGGCACGAGCGTGCAGCGCCGCACCGCCTCGGCGACATCCAGCAGGCCCATCTCCCGCACGTACCACCGGAAGATGCGTGCGAAAGTGCCCGCGGTCCGGGGGTGGGTCTTCGTCCCCGCCGGGATGGGCCAGGCGCCGTGCTCAGCGGTTGTGCCAGCCGGGGGCACGAGTGGCATCGCGTCCGAGGCGACGGCGGTATCGGCATGCAGCAGAGCCCGGGTGAGGAAGCCCAGGTCGTCGGGCCGCTCCTCGCGAAGGAACTCGATGATCGCCAGGCCGCCAGGATCCTCGGAGCGCAGTTGCTCGAGCCGCTCGGCTGATTCGACGCGCTCGAGCGTCGGCAGGTAGACGATGTCGGTCGGCGCGAGGCCGGCCGACTCCAGCATCCGCGGGTCGAGGAATCCCGCACCGATGCCCGTAGCGCCGGATCCGTAGGGGTAGGCCTCCGTCGTCACGCGCAGGCCCTGGGCTCGCGCACGATCCATCAACGCGTGCACCTGATCGACCGTGCGCACGGACGTGCTGTTGACGTGGCACAGATGCATGTGCGCTCCGGAGGACAGCGCAGCAGTCACCACCTCCTCGGCGCCGAAGAGACCGCTGTCCGGCCG
>JAULZJ010000408.1:0-8385 GCA_032117435.1 Candidatus Nanopelagicales bacterium
CATCGAGGGGATCGGGATCCTCGCCAACTCCGTCGCGGGATGACGCCGGCCTTCGACGACCTGCCCGTCGCGCTGCCCCCGGGCTGCGCGGGCGCGCGGGTCGCCGTATCCACCGTGGCGACCATGGTCGACGACGCGGAATCAGGTCGGCGGGCGGACTTCCTCGCCGGACGGCTCGCGGCGGCCGAGGCGATGCGCCGACTCGGCATCGAGCCCGGGGGAGTGCTGGGCCGCACCCCTGATGGTGCACCCGCATGGCCCGACGACATCGCCGGATCCATCTCCCATCACAGCGGGATCGCCTGCGCGGTGGTGAGTGAGGACGCGCGCGGCGTCGGCGTCGACATCGCACCGCTCCTCGCCGAGGCGCAGCTCCGTGCCGTCACGCGCCGCTGCCTCGTCGACGCCGAGCGCGAGCGGTGGCAGGCAGCGCGCGAAGTCGCGGTGGCCTTCGCCGCGAAGGAGTCCATCTATAAGGCGGCGCATCCCCGGGTCGGCCGCTACATCGGCTTCGACGAGGCCGAGGTGATCGAGCAGGTGGACGGTGCCTGGACGGCGCGTCTGGGCGAGCAGCTCTCGCGCGAGATCGGCGTGGGCTGGGTCTCGGGTGCTTTCGCGTGGGAGTCCGACCTCGTCTACGCCGTCCTCGCACTCCAGGGTTGACCCGCCGGCCCCGGTAGGCTCCGCGGGTGCCCTCTTCAGACGTCCGCGTGCGCTTCTGTCCTTCGCCGACCGGCAATCCCCATGTCGGCATGGCGCGCACCGCGCTCTTCAACTGGGCCTTCGCGCGACACCACGGCGGCACCTTCGTCTTCCGCATCGAGGACACCGACGCCGAGCGCGACTCCGAGGACTCCTACCTCATGCTGCTGGACTCCCTGCGCTGGCTCGGCCTCGACTGGGATGAGGGCCCCGAGGCCGGTGGCGCCTACGGTCCCTATCGGCAGTCCGAGCGCATGGACATCTACGCCGACGTCGCGCGCCGACTCGTCGAGGCCGGGCATGCCTACCCCTGCTACTGCACCGCTGAGGAGCTCGAGGCCGAGCGCGAGGCCGCCAGGGCAGCGGGGCGCACCCAGGGCTACTCCGGTCGGTGCCGCCACCTCACTTCCGAGCAGCGCGCGGCCTTCGAGGCCGAGGGCCGCAGTGCCGTCACTCGCTTCGCGATGCCGGACCAGGAGGCCTTCACCTGGGATGACCTCGTCCGGGGTGAGCTGACCTTCGGTCGCGAGCACGTGCCCGACTACGTCATCGTGCGCGCCAATGGCGACCCGCTCTACACCCTGGTCAACCCCGTCGACGATGCACTCATGCGCATCACCCACGTGCTGCGCGGCGAGGACCTGCTCTCCTCGACACCCCGCCAGCTCGCCATGTACGCCGCGCTGGCCGATATCGGCGTCGGCGATGGCACAACCCCGCGCTTCGGTCATCTGCCCTACGTCATGGGCGAGGGCAACAAGAAGCTCTCCAAGCGCGATCCGGAGTCGGCGCTGCTGATGTATCGCGAGGAGGGCTACCTCCCCGAGGCGCTGCTCAACTACCTCGCTCTGCTCGGCTGGTCGATGGGGGAGGACCGGGAGTTCTTCTCCATGCCCCAGATGGCCGAGGCCTTCGACATCTCTCGCGTGAGCCCCAACCCCGCCCGCTTCGACCTGAAGAAGTGCACCGCGATAAACGGCGACTGGATCCGCTCGCTCACCCCCCAGGAGTTCACGGAGCGGCTCGTGCCCTTCCTCCAGCGCGACGGCCTGCTGGCGGATCCGCCCACCGCTGGCCAGCGCGAGGTCCTCGCGGAAGCGGTGCCCCTCGTGCAGGAGCGCATGGAGACCCTCGCGCAGGCGCGGGGCATGCTCGGCTTCCTCTTCGTCGACCCCGCCGACTTCGCCATCGACCCCGATCAGTCGGTGGCCGACGAGGAATCGCAGCGCGTGCTTGCGGTGTCGCTCGAGGCACTCACCGGTCTCACGGACTGGGCCGCGGAGCCCATCGAGCAGGCGTTGCGCGGTGCCCTCATCGAGGGACTGGGGCTGAAGCCCAAGATCGCCTTCGGCGCGGTGCGCATCGCGATCACGGGACGGCGCGTGTCCCCGCCGCTCTTCGAATCGATGGAGATCCTCGGTCGCGACGAGTGCATGCGTCGCCTGCAGGCGGCCCGCACCGACTAGAGGCTGAGAATCGCGCTCGGGTACACTCCTCGGGTCGCTCGGAGCGCCTAGCCGAACGTCGCCCATGGGGTATGGGGTAATTGGCAGCCCAACTGATTCTGGTTCAGTTAGTCTAGGTTCGAGTCCTGGTACCCCAGCGAGTGCACGTGCTCTCTCACGTGCGCACGGCCCCGTTGTGTAGTGGCCTAGCACGCCGCCCTCTCAAGGCGGTAGCGCGGGTTCGAATCCCGTCGGGGCTACATCGGAGCAAGGTGACACCTTGCGGCAAGGGCCTGACCCCTCGGGGTCAGGCCCTTGCCATGTCCTCGTTACCCTTGCCCTATTCCCCTAAGGAGTGCACATGGGCAAGACGCTGGCGGAAAAGGTCTGGGAGGCGCATGTCGTGCGCCGGGCCGAGGGTGAGCCCGATCTGCTCTACATCGATCTCCACCTGGTCCACGAGGTCACCAGCCCCCAGGCCTTCGACGGGCTGCGCACCGCGGGGCGCGTCGTACGTCGACCCGACCTCACCATCGCGACCGAGGATCACAACATCCCCACGGTCGACGTCGACAAGCCCATTGCCGATCCGGTGAGCCGCGCCCAGGTCGAGGCCCTGCGCAAGAACTGTGCTGAATTCGGGGTGCCGCTGTACTCCCTCGGTCACGCCGAGCAGGGGATCGTCCACGTCGTCGGGCCTCAGTTGGGCCTCACCCAGCCGGGCATGACCGTGGTCTGCGGTGATTCGCACACCTCGACGCACGGAGCCTTCGGCGCACTTGCCTTCGGCATCGGCACGAGCGAGGTGGAGCACGTCCTCGCCACTCAGACGCTGCCGTTGAAGCCCTTCAAGACCATGGCGATCACCGTCAACGGTCCGCTGCCCGAGGGAGTCACGGCCAAGGACCTCATCCTCGCCGTGATCGCGCGCATCGGCACCGGCGGCGGCCAGGGCTACGTGCTGGAGTACCGCGGTGAGGGAGTGCGTGGCCTGTCGATGGAGGGCCGCATGACGCTGTGCAATATGTCGATCGAGGCCGGAGCTCGCGCTGGCATGGTGGCCCCGGACGAGATCACCTTCGCCTACCTCGAGGGGCGCGATCACGCTCCCCAGGGCGAGCAGTGGGATACGGCGGTGGACTACTGGCGCTCGCTGACCACTGATGCCGATGCCACCTTCGATGCCGAGGTAGTCATCGAGGCCAGTGAGCTCAGCCCCTTCGTGACCTGGGGCACCAATCCCGGGCAGGGGCTCCCGCTGTCGGCCTCCGTACCGTCGCCGGACGATGCAGTGGATGAGGTGGATCGCGTCGCGATCGAGCGAGCCCTTGAGTACATGGACCTCACCCCGGGCATGCCACTGCGTGAGGTCAACATCGACACGGTCTTCCTGGGCTCCTGCACCAATGGGCGCATCGAGGACCTGCGAGCCGCGGCGGAGATCCTGCGAGGTCGACGCATTGCCGACAGTGTCCGCATGCTCGTCGTCCCCGGCTCCGCCCGTGTCCGCCTCCAGGCGGAGAGCGAGGGCCTGGACCAGGTCTTCCTCGACGCCGGGGCCGAGTGGCGCGGGGCCGGGTGCTCCATGTGCCTGGCGATGAACCCCGACAAGCTCACGCCCGGTGAGCGCAGTGCATCGACGTCCAATCGCAACTTCGAGGGCCGTCAGGGACCCGGTGGACGCACCCACCTCGTGTCCCCGCAGGTCGCCGCCGCCACAGCGATCACCGGCCACCTCACCTCGCCCGCCGACCTCGTCAACGCGTAGGAGCAGCAGTGGACGCATTCGTCACCCATACGGGCACCGCCGCGCCGCTGCGGCGCAGCAACGTCGACACGGACCAGATCATCCCGGCGGAATTCCTCAAGCGGATCACGCGCCATGGCTTCGAGGATGCGCTCTTCTACTCCTGGCGCCAGGACCCGTCGTTCGTCCTCAATCAATCGGAGTACGCCGGCGCATCCATCCTCGTCGCGGGCCCGGACTTCGGCACGGGGTCATCGCGTGAGCATGCAGTGTGGGCCTTGCAGGACTTCGGGTTCAAGGTCGTGCTGTCATCGCGTTTCGCCGACATCTTCCGCGGCAACTCCGGCAAGGCGGGGCTGCTTACCGCGCTGGTCGATCAGCAGGTCGTGGAGAGCCTCTGGGAGATGATCGAGGCGGATGCGACGACGCAGGTCAAGGTCGATCTCGAGGCGCAGACGGTCGCGGCGGGGGATCTCACGGCACCATTCGAAGTCGATCCCTACGTCCGGTGGCGACTTCTCGAGGGACTCGACGACATCGGGATCACCCTTCAAAGGGTCGACACCATCGAGGTCTTCGAAACTTCGCGTCCGGCTTTCGCGCCGACAACTCTGGGCTGAGCCGGGTCGGCGCTGCCGGGCCGGGTACGTCGTACTAGGGTGATGTCGTCGCCGGTCGCGGGACCGGCCTACCGGCCCCCGGGTCGGTCCGACTTCCCTCCGGAGGGGACTTAAGTGAACAAGCAGGAACTCATCGACTCGGTGTCCACTCAGCTCGGGCACAGCAAGCGTGATGTCAGCAACGTAATTGAGACCGCACTCGACGAGCTGAAGCGCGCTGTCGCTCGCGGCGAGAAGGTCGCACTTGCCGGATTCGGCGTCTTCCAGCGGCACGACCGCAAGGCGCGTACCGGTCGCAACCCCCAGACGGGCGAGGCCGTCCAGATCAAGGCCACCAAGCTCCCGAAGTTCCGCCCCGGTGCGGAGTTCAAGGCCGTCGTCTCCGGTGCCAAGAAAGCTGCGCCGAAGAAGGCTGCGCCGAAGAAGGTGGCTGCCAAGAAGGCCCCGGCTAAGAAGGCCCCGGCTAAGAAGGCCCCGGCTAAGAAGGCCCCGGCTAAGAAGGCCCCGGCTAAGAAGGCCCCGGCTAAGAAGGCCGCCAAGAAGAAGTAGTCACTACATCTCGTCGACACGGGGCCGGGCATATGCCCGGCCCCGTGTCGTCATCCAGGGACTTCGCGCGTGAAGATTCCCAGACCGAGTCGGCGCGCGTCCCACAGGTCCACCTCGCTGTCGACATCGCGGCGCAGGACGGCGAGTGAAGCCGGCGTGGGGTCGGTGATGTCGCGGATCCCGGCGGCCGCGTGGGCGGCCCGTGACCTCGGGCCGAAGTGCGGATCGAGGCGCGCAGCGCTGGGTGAGGCGAGGAGCGTCGTACCCAGGCCCTCGGCATCGCAGACGAAGCCGGGCTCTTCCACGCAGGCACCCAGCGCCAGGGCGAGGGCATCGGGCGTAGCGCAGGGCACGTCGGCGAGCAAGGCGGCGACAGGTCCGCCCGCGTCGGCCGCTCCGGCCCGGATCGCTGCGTTGAGGCCCCGGCCTGGGTCGGGCATGGCAGCGACATCGACTCGGGCGGTCACTTCCTCGATCCCGGGCGGATCGGCTACGAGGAGGACGTCGGCGGCACTGGGGCACTGCTGGGCCGCGACGATGACATCGAGGGCCATGGCGATGACGAGCTCGCGCCGCCGCGGCGCGGTGTGCAAGGAGAGCCTGGACTTGGCGTCGCTGAGGCGCAGCGGGATGATGACGCGCCAAGACCTATCCACCTGTCGAGCATGCCATGGGATAGGGCGGGCTTTCCCTGACAGGGGTGCACGTCACCTGGAAGACTGTGGCGATGAAGGGGCGGATGACGTGGCACGCGTGACCCGGCAGGATCGCCTGGGCTTCGCCTATCGCCTCGCTGTGGTGATCCTGCGGCCCTTCATGATGGTGGTCACCCGCCGGGACTGGCGAGGCACTGAGAATCTCGATGTCGATAGCGGCATGGTCCTCGCAGCCAACCACCTCTCGTGGTTCGATCCCATCGTCATCGCGCACGTGCTGTGGGACAACGGCCGGCCGCCCCGATTCCTCGCGAAGGATTCGCTCTTCCGGGTGCCCGTGGTGGGCTGGATCCTCCGCAATGCAGGGCAGATCCCCGTCGTGCGCGGCACTAGGGATGCTGCCGTCGCCGTGGAGGCGGCCGTGGATGCCGCGACCGCGGGGGAGTGCGTCATCGTCTATCCCGAGGGCACGATCACCAAGGATCCGGACCTGTGGCCGATGGCCGCCAAGACGGGTGCGGCGCGCATCGCGCTGACGGCCGGCGTGCCCGTCATCCCCATGGCCCACTGGGGAGCCCAGGAGGTCATGGGTCCCTACCGCAAGGAATTCAAGGCGCTGCCGCGCAAGACGATGCACGTGCGCATCGGCCCCCCGGTCGATCTGGACGACCTGCGCTCGCACGGCGAGCCCGAGGCGGAGGTGCTGAAGGAGGCCACGGATCGCGTGATGGCCGCGATCACAGCCCTCCTTCGCGATGTCCGCAAGGAGCAGGAGCAGTCGAGTCGACGGGAGGCGGCATGACGCGAGTAGCGGTCATGGGCTCAGGTTCGTGGGGCACGGCATTCGCGATGGTGCTCGCCGATGCCGGGGGCGAAGTCGTCATGTGGAGTCGTGAGGAGATGGTCGCTCGTCAGATCAACGACGAGCACGTCAACGAGAAGTATCACCCCGGCATCCGCCTTCCTGCCACGATGCGCGCCACCGTCGATGAGCGCGAGGCACTCGATGGAGCCTCCCTGGTCGTCCTCGCCGTTCCCGCGCAGTCGCTGCGCGACAACCTCGCGCGCTGGCGCGCTGACCTTGCCGACGACAGCGTGCTGGTGAGCCTGATGAAGGGCATCGAGATCGGCACGACGCTGCGCATGAGCCAGGTGATCGAGGAGGTCGCGCAGGTCCCGGCGGCACGTGTCGCAGTCGTGTCAGGTCCGAATCTCGCCCGGGAGATCGCCTTGCGCCAGCCCGCGGGTACCACGGTCGCGTGCTCGGATGGCGATAGCGCCCAGCGCCTGCAGGATGCGTGCAGCACCGACTACTTCCGCGCCTACTGGACCACCGACGTCGTCGGTGTGGAGATTGGCGGCTCGGTCAAGAATGTCATCGCCCTCGCCAATGGCATGGCCGCAGGGATGGGCTTCGGCGAGAACTCGCAGGCATCGCTCATCACGCGCGGCCTAGCCGAGATGGCACGCCTTGGCACTTCGCTCGGGGCGGATGCACTGACCTTCATGGGCCTCGCCGGAGTCGGTGACCTGATTGCCACGTGCCAGTCGCCGCTGTCTCGCAATCGCACGTTCGGGGTGAATCTCGGCTCGGGCCTCACGGTCGAGGAGACCATCGCCGCCACCAAGCAGACCTGCGAGGGCGTCAAGAGCTGCCAGTCGATCCTCGACCTCGCACATCGGCACGGCGTAGAGATGCCGATCACCGAGCAGGTCGTCCAGGTCGTCCATCATGGGATGAAGCCGAGGGAGATGCTCTTCGCCTTCATGTCACGCTCGCCCAAGCCGGAGACGCACCTGCGCTAGCCCAGGGCCTGGGCCAGGTCGGACCACAGATCCTCGGGATCCTCGATGCCGACGGAGAGTCGGATGAGTCCGTCGGGGACGAGCGGATTCTCGGCGTGCCACCTGCGACGGCGCTCGAGGAGTGACTCGACTCCGCCGAGGCTGGTGGCATGCACCCACAGCCGCGTGGACTCGGCGACGCGCTGCGCCGCGGCCCCGCCGCCGGCGATCTCGATGCTCATCATGAAGCCCGGTCCCGACATGAGCCGTGCGCACAGGTCGTACCCCGGGTCGCCCGGGAGTCCGGGATAGCGCACCCGCTCGACGGCGGGGTGCTGGGCGAGGCGCTCGGCGATCACCTGCGCGCTGGCCTGGGAGCGGGCACGCCGCAGGGACAGGGTGCGCAGTCCTCGCAGGACCAGGTAGCACTCCAGGGCGCCTGGAGCCCCGCCGAGCAGGGTGCGGCGCAGGCGCAGGGCGGTCGACCGGTCGGGATCGGGCGTGACCACGAGGCCGAGAAGGCAGTCGGAGTGCCCGCCCATGGCCTTGGTCGCGCTGTGCAGCACCACGTCGGCACCCATGTCGACGGGGCGCTGCCCGAGCGGGGTGGCAAAGGTGTTGTCGCATACGACGAGTGCTCCGACTGCATGGGCGGCGGCGCTGATCGCCGGGATGTCGGCGACCTCCATCATCGGATTGGTGGGCGACTCGATCCAGACGGCATCCGCACCGTCGAGTGCATCGATCACCGCAGCCGTGTCGGCGATGTCGACCTTTCGCAGCGAGATCACGCCGCGTTCATCGAGCTCACGCAGCCTGACTGCCACGCCGGTGTAGGTGAACTGCGCGGCGACCACCACCGCACCGGGTGACAGCAGGTC